>DATGHB010000317.1:0-18657 GCA_035308265.1 Roseiarcus sp. | reverse complement strand
GATGATGCGCAACATCATCGCGATCACCGTGCTGTTCAGCCTGATCGTCACCTTCGCCGATTTCGACATCGTGCGCATCCTGACGGCTGGCGGGCCGCAGGACATGACGCATATTTTCGCCACCTACGCCTTCGCGGTCGGCCTCCAGTCCGGCGACATCCCGCTTGGCGCCTCGGTCAGCCTGTTCATGCTGCCGATCCTGGGCATTTGCGCCTATTTCGTCTTGCGTGGCGTGACGCGGCGCGCCAGGGAGATGGCGACATGAGGGGTGCAGCTGCGCCTTCCTCGCGCGCGCTTGCTGTCCGCCCCCGGCGCGGCTTAAGCTTGGACGCGCAGCGGCGCTGGGCGCTGTGGGGCAGCTATGCGGCGCTGGCCGTATTCGTGGCCATGTTCCTAACGCCGCCCTTCTATATGGTGATGACCAGCCTGAAGACTTCGGCGGAAATCAGCGCCGAGCAAGGCAACCCGTGGCTTGTGCATCATCCCACGCTGCAGAACTTCGCCGAGTTGATCGCCAATTCCGACTTTCAGCACTTCTTCCTGAACTCGGTGATCGTGACCCTCTGCGTGGTGGTCATCTCGATGGCGATTTCCATTTTCGCAGCGTTCAGTCTGGCGCGAATTGGGTTCTGGGGCAGCCAGGTCCTGGCCACCGGCATTTTTCTGACCTACCTGGTTCCGGGTTCGCTGCTGTTCATTCCGCTGTTCCAGATCATAGGGGCGCTCGGCCTCATCAACAACGTCTGGTGCCTGGTGCTGATTTATCCGACGCTGGCGGTGCCGTTCTGCACCTGGATCATGATCGGCTACTTTAGCTCCATTCCCAAGGAGCTGGACGAGGTGGCGCTGATCGACGGCGCTTCTTATACGCAGATCCTGTTCCGCATCTTCATACCGGTGGCGATGCCGGGGATCATCGCCGCGACGATCTTCGCTTTCACGGTCAGCTGGGGACAGTTCCTGTATCCGATGGCCTATCTGTACACGAGCAACCAGATGGTGCTGACGGTCGGCATCATCACCGAATTGATCCGCGGCGATGTGTTCCAATGGGGCAAGATCATGGCCGGCTGCGTCCTCGCTGCGGCGCCGCCGGTCATCATCTACGCCTTCCTGATGGATTACTACATCGCCGGCCTTACGGCCGGGGCGACGAAGGGCTAGCGGGACCGCGCCCCTGGGGCGCTCGACCGCGCCGTCGCCGCCGCTTACGGCTGGCCCGAGGACATTGCGACCGAGTAGGCGCTGACCCGCCTGCTGGCGCTCAACCTCGAAAAGGGCGAGGGCGCAGTAGGAAAGGGCCGCGCGACTCCCATCGGGAGAGGGGTCGGGGGTGAGGGCCGCATAGAGCGAAACAAGATCTTGACAAAATCAGAATCCTGCGCTAACCATATTCCAATGATCGGAATCAGCGGGCTGGCCGGGCGTGGAGGAGAGAAGGACGAGAGAGACGGGCGGTCGAGACGCGTGCAACCTGAGAGCGCGAGTCGGGAGAAGAAATTTTTTATTTTCGTCCGCGGTAACCCATTGAAAAGTCACGATTCGGAAAAATAAGCGCCAGTAAACGCCAGCAGATTTACTAGCGCTTGCTCGCGTTTACGGCCGTTTTACGCGCGTTTAATTGCGTTTACGGGCGGCGCTAGCCTAGGATCTCGGCCGACTGGATCCGCCGGACCTCGGCGGCGTTCATCCGCGTCCAGGCGAGGTGAAGCGAATTGTCGGCGTCGATCGCCCGGCAGGCGTCCTCGATCACGAAGGTCTCAAAGCCCTCGCGCCGCGCGTCCAGCGCCGAATGGGCGACGCAGAAGTCGGTCGCCAGCCCGCAGGCGAAGACCCGCTTGACCCCGCGCGCCCTGATGAGCGCCGCAAGCCCGGTCGTGGTCCGGCCGTCGGCCTCGACGAAGGCGGAATAGGAGTCGATCCCCGGGTGCATCCCCTTGCGTAGGATGAGGAAGGCGAGATCGACCTTAAGGTCGGGATGCAGGGCCGCGCCCGGCGTGCCCTGCACGCAATGCTCGGGCCAGAGCGTCTGGTCGCCGTAGTGGAGGCGCCTGGTGTCGAAGGGCTTCGCGCCCTCATGGGCGGCCGCGAACGAGGCATGGACCGCCGGATGCCAGTCCTGGGTCACGACCACGTTCCCGAACCGCGCCGCCAGCCGGTTGACGAGGGGCACGATCGCGTCGCCGCCCTCGACCGCGAGCGCGCCGCCCGGCATGAAATCGGCCTGCAGGTCGACCGCCAGGAGAACGTCCTGGTCATGGATCGGGATCGCGGCGGCCATGCGGATCGCCTCCTGTTGTCGCCGCCGGCGCGCGCCATCGTCTGCGCTCGTAGTCGAGCACGACGATCAGCGCGAAGATCAGCGGCAGAATCAGATAGAGCAGCCGGAAAACCAGGAGCGCGGCGACCACATTGGCCTGGGGCACGTCCGGCATCGCCTTGAGAAAGGTGATCTCGAGCACGCCGAGGCCGCCCGGCGCGTGACTGATCAGCGCGATCGAAAACGAGACGACGAAAACGCCGAGCACGATCGCGAAGCCGGGATTGGCCGCGGGGGGAAGCGCGAAATAGATGATGCCCGACGCGCCGATCAGCTCCATGGGGCCGGCGAGCAACTGCCGGGCCGCGACCGGCGGACGCGGGTAGACAAGCTCGAATGGGCCCAGCTTAAGGGGAGGAAAATGCAAAAGCGCCCCGATGACATAGAGGCTGGGCGCCGCAACCAGCGCCGCCGCGACGGCCTGGCCGAGCCAGAGCGGCGCTCCGGCGAAGCGCCGGGCCAGTTCGGGATGAAACAAGAGGCAAAGGCCGCCCACTGTCATCGCGCCGAGCGCGAAGGTGAACGAGCAGAACGCGACCAGGACGCCGATCTCGCCGACGCTGAGCCCCTTCTCGGAATAGGCCCGATAGCGAACGACCGCGCCGGAAAACACCGAAGCGCCGATGTTGTGGGCAAGCGCATAGGTGGTGAACGACGCCACCGCCACGTATCGCCAGCCGATGCGACGGCCGAGATGCAGAAGCGCGATCCGGTCGTACCAGGCAAGCGCCGAATAGGCGAGCAAGGTCGAACCGATCGCGAGCAGCCACCGGGCAGGTGAAATCGAGAACAGCGCATTTTTCAGGCTGGCGAGCGACAGCCCGCGCAGGTCCTTGAACAGGAGCCAAGACGACACCGCCACGGCGCTGAGGCCGATGACCGGCCATGCGACGTCGTGAACGCGTTTCATCCCGCTCCTGGATCTCAACGGCTCACCTGGCGCCCCGTCCGCCTTCGTGCCCGAGCGAGCCGGCAAACGCAAGACTGGCGCCCACGGGACCGCCCACCCCAGGGCTCTACGGAGGGAAGCGAATCATGCCGGCCCTCACTCTCCGGTTTCGACCGAGGCGCAAGGAGGTAGCTGACTCCCGTCGCTATGGGCGTCAGTGGAGCACACGCTCCGGCGCGCGCCCCGCAATTCTCGAATGGTTCGGCCCGTTTGCGCCGATCCCGGGGCCGACGCCTCACGCATGATCCGACGCGCCGACTTGACGTGGTCGCGGCCCCAGCGCATCTGGGGGCGCCCGATGCCGACACTCGTTCTGCCCTTTCCGGCGATCAATCCCATTCTCGTGCAATGGGGTCCGCTGGCCATTCGCTGGTACGCACTCGCCTATATCGCCGGCCTTGTCCTGGGTTGGTTCCTCATTCGCCGGATCGTCTCCGACGACCGTTACTGGAATGGGCGGAAGCGCCCCAGCGCCGACAGCATCGACGATTTGCTCATCTATTGCGCCTTCGGCGTCATCATCGGCGGGCGGCTTGGCAATGTGCTGTTCTACGATCCGCAATACTACTTCTCCAATCCGATCGAGATCTTCAAGCTATGGAAAGGCGGCATGGCCTTTCATGGCGGTCTGATCGGCGCGCTGATCGGCATCCTCCTGTTCTCGCGGCGCTACGGCGCGCCCGCGCTGACCGTGCTCGACCTCTGCTCGCTCGCGGCGCCGATCGGCATCTTTCTCGGCCGGATCGCCAATTTCATTCGCCCCGAGCTCTGGGGCCGCCCGACCGATGTGCCCTGGGCGATTGTCTTTCCCGGAACGGACGGCCGGCCGCGTCACCCCAGCCAGATCTATGAAGCGCTTCTCGAAGGGCTGCTGGCGTTCGTCATCCTTTTCGCGCTGGCGCGAAAAGGCGCGCTGGGCCGTCCGGGCTTCCTTACCGGCGTGTTCGCCATCGTCTACGGCGCCGCGCGCATCTTCAGCGAGTTCTTTCGCGAACCCGATCCACGCCTCGAGGCCCTTGGACACGGTCTGACGATGGGAATGGTCCTTTCTCTACCGCTCATTATCGTCGGCATCGGGCTGGTGGTCTGGAGCCGCCGACCGCGCGAATTCTCGCCATGACCACGCTCCTCGAGGAAATCCGGGAGCTGATCGTCGAGCACGGACCGATCACGGTCGAGCAATACATGCAGCTCGCGCTCGCCCATCCGGATCGCGGCTATTACATGAACCGGGATCCATTCGGCGCGACAGGAGATTTCACCACCGCGCCTGAGATATCCCAGATGTTCGGCGAGCTGATCGGGCTCTGGTCGGCTGAGGTGTGGTCGAGCATGGGCTCGCCCGATCCCGTGCGGCTCGTCGAACTCGGGCCGGGACGCGGCACGCTGATGAGCGATGCGCTGCGCGCCGCCCGCATCGTCCCTGCCTTTCGCACCGCACTCGACGTCCGCCTCGTCGAGACGAGCCCGGCGCTGGCCTCGATGCAGCACGAGCTGCTCGTTGACGGCGGCGTGGCGGTCTCCTGGGCGCAGACGCTCAAGGAAGTTCCAGAGGGGCCCGCGATCGTCATCGGCAACGAGTTTCTGGACGCCCTGCCCGTGCGCCAGTTTGTACGCGTGAGCGGTCAGTGGCGCGAGCGCACGGTCCGCATGAACGGCGACGGCGCACTGATCTTTGGCGTCGCTGACAAGCCGGAGCCCTATATCAGAGCGAACGCGGCGAACGGTGACATCCTGGAAGTGAACCCTTCTGGCCATCGGCTGATGTTTGAACTTGGGGCCCGGATCGCGAAACAGGGCGGCGCGGCCCTGCTGATCGATTACGGCCACGCCGTCACCCGATTTGGCGACACGCTGCAGGCCCTGCGCGCCCACCGCTATGTCGATCCGCTCGTTTCCCCCGGCGAATGTGACCTCACCGCACATGTCGATTTCGCGGCGATGGCGCGCAGCGCCAGCGCCGCCGGCGCCGCCGTCTACGGCCCGATCGATCAGGGCGATTTCCTCCGCGCCATCGGCATCGACTTGAGAACCAAAGCGCTTGCGGAGCGCGCCACTCTTGACCACGCGGAGGAATTCGAGCGCGCGCGGGCGCGGCTGGTGGGCAAGGGTAAAGGGGAGATGGGCGCTCTGTTCAAAGCAATGGCGGTCGCCGACCGCAGGCTGCGCCCGCCGCCCGGGTTTCAGCCCGCAGGCTCGAAGTCCGGGTGAGCGCGGCTGAGTTCCTGACTGCGGAGTCCTTGCGGCTTCCGGGCCTTGCGCATGGCTTCTTTACCCGCCTCGGCGGGGTCTCGCAAGGCGTGTATGCGTCGCTCAACGCCGGCGTTGGCTCGCGCGACGCGCCGGAGGCGGTGACGGAGAACCGTACTCGAGCCGCAGCTGCGCTCGGAGTTAAGCCTGAGCGTCTCACTGTGCCCTACCAGATTCATTCCCCCGACGCGGTCGCCGTCTCAGAGCCGTGGGCGCCGGATGCGCGCCCCCGCTGCGACGCCCTCGTGACCGCGACCCCGGGCCTCGCGCTCGGCGTAACGGGCGCCGACTGCGGCATGATCCTGTTGGCCGATCAGAGCGCCGGCGTCATCGGCGCGGCGCATGCGGGATGGAAAGGGACGCTCGCCGGAGTGGTCGAGGCCGCCGTCGCGGCGATGGAGCGGCTCGGCGCCAGACGCAGTGCAATCGTCGCAGCCCTCGGCCCGTGCATCGGGCCCAAGTCCTATGAGGTTGGCCCCGAGTTCGTCGCCGCCTTCGCGGCCGTGGGCGACAGCTCGGCTGGCCACTTCACCCCGAGCCGGAGCGCGGGTCGCTCGATGTTCAACCTCAACGCCTATATAGCCGAACGCGCCTCGCGCGCCGGCATTGGCCAGTTCGAGGACCTCGGCCTCGACACCTACGGCGACGAGCGCCGATTCTTCAGCTATCGCCGCGCCACGCATCGAAAGGAGCCGGACTACGGCCGGCTGATCTCGGTCATTGTGTTGAACTGAAGGGGTCTCCATGTTCGCTCACGCCTTGGCGAGGCGGTTGACACGCGCCGGCGTCCATCGCGGCTGGGCAGTGGTTGCGATCGGCTTCCTCCTCGCGCCGACCGCCGCCGAGGCGCGCGCGTGAGCGACCGGCGCGTTCGCCACGCGGACGGCGCCGCTTTTCGCCATGCGATGGGCGCCCTCGCCTCTGGCGTCGCGATCGTCGCCTGCGGCGAGGGCGAAGCGCGGCGCGGCTGCACAGTCGTCTCGGTCGCGTCCCTTTCGCTCGCGCCGCCTACGCTCATCGTCTGCCTTCAGCGCTCGTCCTCGACCCTTGCCGGATTGCGCGAGGCCGGCGCGTTCTCCATCAACCTCGTCGGCGCGCGCCACGAGGCGCTTGCCCATCGCTTCAGCGGACATGGCGGCGCGCATGGCGCCCGTCGCTTCGACGGCGCGCAATGGACAACGCTCGCGACAGGCGCCCCGGTCCTCGCCGATGCAATCGCGGCCTTCGATTGCCTCCTCGAGGAGGCGATCGAGAGGCACTCCCACGCGATCGTGCTGGGCGCCGTCGTAGGCGTCAGGGAGGGCGCCGACGAACCGGCGCTCACGCGCCGCCGCGGCGGTTACGCCCCGCTGGCTTGAGACCCTCGACATGACCGGACCGCCCCGTCCGGTTGCCGAAGCGCCCGTGCCGACGCCCGGATTTCAACCAGCGCGCGAACTCCGTGCAAGCAAAAGCCAATAAAACCCACCCAAACGCTCGTAAACGTTAGCAAAAATAGCTAGCGTTTACTAGCGCTTATTTTTCCGAATCCGGACTTTTCAATGGGTTACGGGCGATTCAAATAAGAAAACTTGCTCCTTCTCTCGGCTCGCGCGGCAGGTTGGGCCCCGGATCGTTTCAAACAGCCGTAGCCTCTCGTGGGTCGGCCGAGCGGGAGTGGATTCCGCCATTCTGAATATTGATAGCGAGAATTTCTGGTTTTGTCAAGATTTCGCTATAGACCATGCCCACGATCTGGTGCATGCCTCATCCCGGTCGGCCGCTCACGCGCAGGCGGGCAGGATGAGACGAGGCGAAAACAGCCTTGGCGGGGGCCCGTCGCCTCAATCCCTAGCTCACCGTCAAATGGTATATCGGACATACGGCTGGTGTTCCACCGTGCTCGACGGCTTGCGCAAGGCGGGGTTGCCGGAAGAATGAGCGAGACCCTGCCGCGTCGCTGATTGGGGCTGCGCCGATCGGACGACGATGGCAGATTATGCCATTCGCGGATGCCCCGAGGGACGCCGATGCCGACCCGAAATGTCGTTCTGACTGACCGCCAGGAAAAGCTTGTCGAAGACCTCGTCAAGTCCGGCCGCTACCAGAACGCGAGCGAAGTCCTGCGCGACGGCTTGCGCCTCGTGGAGCAACGCGAGGCCGAGGATGCCGACAAGCTCAAAGCGCTGCGGGCGGCGGCTCGCGCCGGCGCCGGCGCGTTGGATCGAGGCGAATTCAAGGAGTTCAGGAACTTCGAGGACCTGCAAGCCTATCTTGATGACCTCTCGGACAAGGACGCTTCCCGATCCGCCGAATAGAGCCCGCGCCCAAGCGGAGCTGGCGTGTCCGCCTCGGCGCGGAGGCCGAACTCGATTTCGCGAACATCCTCAGATGGATCGCCGAGAATTTTGGCGTCCGACAATCGCGCGCGTATTGGGGCATCACTCAGGCGATCGGCGAGCTTGCCGACGGTCCCGATGTTCCAGGCTCGAAGGCCCGCGACGAGATCATCCCCGGTCTTCGCACGCTCCACGTTGCGCGGCATGGCCGGCGTGGGAGTCACTTCCTCATGTATCGCGCAAGGCCGAATAGCCTCATCGAGATCGTCCGCATCCTTCACGACCGGATGGACCTTCGGCACCAGGCTCCCCATGGCGCCGCCGATAGCGAACAATAGCCTCACGCCTCGGCGATCACATGAAAGAAAGAGCCGGTGACGCGGCCCCTGCGCGAGCCCGAGGGGGCCTCCGGCGAGCCGTAGACGTCCCGGACAAAGGCGAAGGGATCGTCGCCGCCGTTCTTGACGATGGTCGCATAGTGGAACTCGTGCCCGCGCAGAAGCGCGCCCTTGAGGCCGAGCGCTGAGTTCGAGGCGAGGCGCGCCTCGCGATAGCCGAGCGTCATGCGCCGCTTCGCGAAGCTCGTTTCGACGCCGAGCAGGCCCGCCATCCGATGGACAGCGCCCGAGGCGTCGGTGAGGCTCGTGCCCAGCGCCATATAGCCTCCGCATTCGCCATGCACCGGCCGCGTTTCGGCGAATGCGCGCAAGCCCTCGCGAAAGCGCGATGCCGCCGCGAGCCGCCCGGCGTGCAATTCCGGATAGCCGCCGGGAAGCCATGAGACGTCGCAATTCTGCGGCGGCGCCTCGTCGGCGAGCGGCGAGAAGGGGACGATCTCCGCCCCGGCCGCCCGCCAGCCTCGAGTCAGATGCGGGTAGATGAACGAGAACACGGCGTCGCTGGCGAGCGCGATCCGCTGTCCAGGCGGCCGGACCGCGGCGCGGCCTTGCGTGGACGAAGCGAGGTCGAGGCCGCCGGAGAGGCCGAGCACGCGCTCGCAATCGACATGGGCCTCGATGAAATCGGCGAGCGCCTCGAGCCGCGCGTCCAGCGCCTCCGTTTCGCCGGCCTGCACGAGGCCAAGGTGGCGCTCGGGCAGCGCGATCTTGTCGTTGCGCGGCAACGCGCCGACGAGGGGAACGCCGATCCCCTCGATCGCCTCGACGACGAGCCGGCGATGACGCTCGCTGCCGACGCGATTGACGATGACGCCCGCGACCTTGATCCGCTCGTCATAAGACGCGCAGCCCTTGACGATCGCCGCCGCCGACTGCGCCTGCCCCGTGACGTCGATAATGAGCAGAACCTGTAGACCAAGCGCCGCTGCAACATCGGCCGAGGCGCCGGCGCGCCCACGCTCCGCGGGAACGCCGTCGAAGAGGCCCATCGAGGCTTCGCAGAGCGCGAGCGCGCACGGGCCCGCCGCTTGTGCGGCGAGCGCGGATAGAAGCTTGGGCGCCATCGCCCAGGAATCGAGATTGACGCCCTCGCGCCTTGAAGCCGCGGCGTGAAAGGCCGGATCGATGTAGTCGGGGCCCGACTTGAGGCCGACGACATCGACCCCGCGACGCCGGAACGCGCGCAGGAGGCCGAGCATGAGGGTCGTCTTGCCGCTGCCGGAGCGCGGCGCAGCAATCATGAGGCCGCGGGTTTCATGACCCGGCGCGAGATCTTGCTTTTGCACCTGCGCGTCCTAGCGAGGCGCGGACTTCTCGTCGAGGCCCGCGAGCAGGTTCCCGAGAAGCATGATACGGGCTTGGAGCGGCGCGTCTTGGCGTCGAAAGGAAGAGGCCTGATGAAACGCAAGGTGATGATCGTCGGCATCGGCCCTGGAGATCCTGATTGCGTGACAATCCAGGCGATCAAGGCGATGAATCGGGTCGACGTCTTCTTCATGCCCGACAAGGGCGCGGAGAAAGCTGACCTCGGCCGTTTCCGTCGCTCGATAATCGATCGCTACGTTCGCGACCGGCCGTTTCGAACGGTCGAGTATCGCGTCCCGCCGCGGCGCCGGGACTGCGATTCGTATGAGGGCGCGGTCGCGACATGGCATGCGGAGATCGGCGATATTTACGGCAAGCTCTTGCTCGAGCATTTGAGCGAGTCGGAAATCGGCGCGTTCCTGGTCTGGGGCGACCCGACGCTCTACGACAGCACGCTGAGGATCGTCGAGCGTCTCCGCGCGAAGGGCGGCTTCGAGTTCGACTATGACGTCATCGCCGGCGTCAGCAGCGTTCAGGCGCTCGCAGCGCGACACCGGGTTCCGATCAATGAGATCGGCCGCCCCGTCCTGATAACGAACGGCCGGGGACTGGCCGAAGGCTTGCCCGCCAACGCCGACAGCGCCGTTGTCCTGCTTAACGCGGACAAGGCGTTGCGCGGGACCGACGGCGAGCTTGACGCCTATTGGGGCGCCTATGTTGGAATGCCGCAAGAGAGCCTGGTTTCGGGCAAGCTCAAGGACATCGTCGACGAGGTTGAAAGGGTCCGGTCCGCCGCACGCCGGGAGCATGGCTGGATCATGGATTGCCTGCTGCTCAAGACTCCGCGCGAACGATCGTCGCCTCATTCGCCGACGCCCCGCGAGCGGCCCGCACGGAAGCGGCGCACGTAATCGACGTTGTAGAGCTCGCTCTCGCGAAAGTCCTCGGCTTGGAGCGCGGGGCCGACGAGGATAAGCGCCGTGCGCTCGATTGGGTTTTCGCTGAGCGCGGCAACGATTTTGCTCAAGCTCGCCCGAACGATCCGCTCGTCCGGCCACGAGGCGCGCGCGACGATCGCGGCCGGACAATCGGGGCCATAGAACGGAATGAGCTCGGCGACGACGCGCTCGAGCGAAGGAATCGACAAATGGATCGCGAGCGTCGCGCCGGTTGCGGCGAAATTCGCGAGCGTCTCGCGCTCGGGCATCGGCGACGCGCGGCCTGAGGTGCGCGTCAGCACAAGAGACTGGGCAAGGCCCGGCAGCGTCAGTTCGCGGGCGAGCGCGGCGGCGGCGGCGGCGAAGGCAGGCACGCCGGGCGTGACCGTATAGGCGATCCCCTCGCGCTTGAGGCGCCTGAGCTGCTCGCCCATCGCGCTGAAGATCGAAAGATCGCCCGAATGCAGCCGCGCGACGTCCTCGCCGCGCGCGGTCGCCTCGACGCAAAGCATGACGATCGCGTCGAGATCGAGCGGCGCGGTGTCGACGATGAGAGCGCCCGGCGGGCAATGGTCGATCAGCGCGCGCGGGATCAGCGAGCCGGCGTAGAGGCACAGGGGTGAGCGCGCGATGAGATCGCGCCCGCGGAGCGTTATGAGATCGGCGGCGCCGGGGCCGGCGCCGATGAAATGCACGGTCATGGGCCCTCCCGGGACAGAGCGATGGCGCAGGTCGCGCCATCGTCGGCGAGCCGCGGCCCGACGAGGCGCCCGCCGGCGCCGGCCCCGGCAAGGGCCGCCGCCTCGGCGATATTCGGCGCGCCGAACCGCGCTTGCGCCGCCTCGGAAGGCGTCAGGATGCGTTCGGCCTCGGCTTTCAGCGCGGCGAGCGGCAGCGCCGCGAGTGTGGCGCCGAGACAACGCGCGGCCTCAACGAGCCCTGGCTCATCGGCTTTGCCGGCAAGCGTGAACAGCCTGAGTTCGCCCTCGGGCGCGCCGGCTTGCGCGAGCGCCCGGCGGGCCAGCGCCGCGATCGTCTCGCCCGGAACGCCAGCGCGGCAGCCCACGCCGATGGCGATGACACGGCTCATGGCTTGACGAGCCGCCACTGCACGATTGGCGCCGCCGAGCGCCAGCCACAATAGCGGCCGAGCGGCTCGGCGTGGGCGACCGCGATCCGCGCCAGCTCCCCGCCGAAGCGCCCGCGCCAACCGACGCAGGCGGCCTGCGTCTCGAGCGTCACCGCGTTGAGAACGAGCCGCCCGCCGGGCCTCAGCTTCTCATAGGCGCCCTCGATCATGCCCGGCGCGCTCGCGCCCCCGCCGATGAAGATCGCGTCCGGCGCGGTGAGGTCAGTGAAAGCTTGCGGCGCTTCGCCGGTGACGGTCGAGAGAGCGGGCACGCCGAAGCTCAATGCGTTGCGCGCGATGCGCACCGCGCGGTCGCGGCGGCGTTCGATCGCGACCGCATTGTTGGCGGGATCAGCGAGCATCCATTCGATCGCGATCGAGCCTGAGCCAGAGCCCACGTCCCACATGAGTTCGCCGCGGCGCGGCCCGAGCTGGGAGAGGGTGATGGCGCGGATCTCGCGTTTGGTGATCTGCCCATCGTGCTCGAACCAGTCGTCTGGCAACCCCGGCGCGCGGGGCAGCACACGCGCGTCGCGATCGGCCGCGACTTCGAGCGCGATCGTATTCAGGGCGGCGATGTTGTCGAGCGCGAAGCCTTGCGCGTCGCTCGTGCGAATCCGTTCGCGTGGGCCCCCCATCGCTTCGCACACGGTGAGCTTCGATCGTCCCATGCCGCGCGCGGCGAGGAGCGCCGCGAGCTTCGCCGGAGTGGCGCCGTCCCATGAGAGCGCGAGAATGCGCGCGCCGTCGTGGAGATGCGGAACGATCGCCTCGAGCGGCCGGCCGTGCAGCGAGAGCAATGCGCAATCCTGCTCGCTCCAGCCGAGCCGCGAAGCGGCAAGCGCGAAGGCGGAGGGCGCCGGAATCGCGATCACTTCGTCGGCCTCGAAGCGGCGCGTCAGGACGGCGCCGACGCCGAAGAAGAACGGATCGCCGCTCGCCAGCACGCACACGGATCGGCCGCGATGGGCTTCGATGACGTCGAGCGCGTTCTCGATCGAAGAGGGCCAGGCGAGGGTCTCGGCTTTCAGAGGTCCGGCGAGCGCAAGATGACGCTTGCCTCCGACCACCAAGGCCGCTTGCGCGAGGAGCCGCCGCGCGGCAGGAGTGAGGCTGTCGATCCCGTCCTCGCCGATGCCGACGAGGCCAAGCCAGCGTTCGCCGCTCACGGAGCCGCCCTCTGAAGCCTCTTCGTCTGCTCATTCTCGGCGGAACGTCGGAGGCAAGCGCGCTCGCGCGGCGGATCGCCCATGAGCCGGATATTGCGCCTACCCTGTCCCTTGCGGGCGTAACCGCCAGGCCTAAGCCGGCGGCGATCCCGCAGCGCGTCGGCGGCTTCGGCGGCGCCGAGGGCTTGGCGGCCTACATCACGCGCGAGCGCATCGACGCGGTGGTCGACGCGACGCATCCCTTCGCCGCCCGCATGTCGGCCAACGCCGCCTTGGCCTGCGAGGCGACGGAAACACCGCTCGTCGTCTTCACCCGCCTGCCCTGGACGCGCGAGCCCGGCGATCGATGGGTCGAGGTCGGGACGATGGACGACGCGGTCGAGGCGCTTGGGGAGCAGCCAAGAACGGTTTTCCTCACGCAAGGGCGGCTTCAGCTCGCCGCCTTCGGACGAGCGCCGCAGCATCGCTACGTCGTACGGGCGATCGACCGGCCGGCGGATTCCGGCGCTCTGCCCCATGCCAAGCTGATCCTTGCGCGCGGGCCGTTCTCGCTCGACGATGAACTGGCGTTGATGAAGCGCGAGCGGGTCGAGGCGCTGGTGACCAAGAACAGCGGGGGCCATGCGACCTACGCCAAGATCGAGGCGGCGCGCGTGCTTGGGATCGAGGTGGTCATCATGCGCCGCCCGCCCGCGCCGGAAGCCGAAACGCTGCACGATCTCGGCGCGGTCATGGGCTGGATCGCCGCTCATCGCCTGTCCCCATAGGCGCGCGGCGTCACCATCCAGGCCCGCGCGCCGTCGCGCTTGATGAAGCGCGTCTGGCTCGAGCCGATAACGATGAGCGTCGCCATGTCGGCGAGGCTCGGGTCGGCTTCGCCGAGCGTCGTCAGGGTCAGCGACTCGCCGGCGCGCCCGACCGCGCGGGCGAAGGCGACCGGCGTGGCAGGCTCTTTCACGCCTCGCAGCAAGGCGAAGGCGTCGCCAACGCGCGTCGGTCTCGCCCGCGACGCGGGATTGTAAAGAGCGATGACAAAGTCGCCCTCCGCCGCCGCGCGGAGGCGGCGCTCGACGATCGCCCACGGCTTGAGATTGTCGGAGAGCGAGATGGCGCAGAAGTCGTGGCCGAGTGGCGCGCCGAGCCGGGCGGCGGCCGCCTGCATCGCGGTCACTCCGGGCGCGACCCGAATGTCGAAGCGGCGCCACTCGGGCGCTTCCTCGATCGCCTCGAAGACCGCCGCCGCCATCGCGAATACGCCGGGATCGCCTCCGGAGACGACCGCAACCGCGCGGCCTTCCGCCGCAAGCGTCAAGGCGAACCGGGCCCGCTCCAGTTCATGCCGGTTGTCGCTTGGGTGAGCGCGCTGATCCGGTCGCAAGCGCAGGCGATCGAGGTAGGGGCCATAGCCGACGATGTCGCTCGCCGCCGCGACCGCCGCGGTCGCTTCCGGCGTCATCCACTCGGCTGAGCCCGGACCTAGCCCGACGATTGCAACGCGCCCGGTCACGGCCGCCGCCCCCTGCCGGGCGCAAGGATCAACGAGAAATAGGGCGCGGCGTCGTCCCGCTTCTGACAGAGAGGCGTCACGGCCTCGCCCGCCATGGTCGCGCGCTCGACATAGATTGCCCGCTCCGCCATGCCCGCGGCGACGAGAGCTTGCTTGGCGCGCGCGAAATTGCGGCCGATCTTCATGATCACCGCCGCGTCGGCCAGCCTGAGGCGCCGAGTGAGCTCGTCGAGCGTAAGCGTCGCGGGGAGGACGACAAGCGCATCGTCGCCCCAGGTCATCGGCTCGCCGGCCGCTCCCCAGGCGCCGCAGATGCTGGACACGCCAGGCACGATAGTGACCTCGAAACTGTCGCGTAAACGGACGAACAGATGCATGAACGAGCCGTAGAGCATCGGGTCGCCTTCGGCGAGCAGCGCGACGTCCCGGCCGGCCTCGAGATGGGCGGCGATCGCGACCGTGCTCTCCTTATAGAAGCGCGCCAGCGCCTCGCGGTAGGGCGGATCGTCGAAATGCGATTCGTCAGTCATCGGATAATAGAGCGGCAGCTCGACATGCGAGGGCTTGAGCCAGCAGTCGACGATCGCGCGCGCGTTGCCGCGCCGTCCCGCCTTGGCAAAGAAGGCGACGACGGGGGCCAAGGCGATGACCCGCGTCGCCTTGACGGTGAGCAATTCGGGATCGCCCGGGCCGATCCCGACGCCATAGAGACGGCCGAAGGCGGTCATTCGGTATCACTCGCCAGCGCATTGACTGCGGCGGCCGCGAGAGCGCTGCCGCCTTTGCGCCAGCGCACGACAATTGCCGGGAGGCCGCTTTCAAGCAACGCCTCCTTCGATTCCGCGGCGCCGACGAAGCCGACCGGCATGCCGACGATCGCGGCGGGACGCGGCGCCCCCGCGGCGATCGCCTCGATGAGACGGAACAAGGCCGTCGGCGCATTGCCGATGGCGACCACCGATCCGCCGAGACGCGGAAGCCAGAGATCGATCGCCGCCGCCGTGCGCGTCGTGCCGAGTTTTGCAGCGAGCGCGGGGACGGAGGGATCGCCGAGCGTGCAGATGACGTCGTTGTCCCGAGGCAGGCGCGCCCGCGTGATCCCTTCGGCGACCATGCGCGCATCACAGAAGATGGGCGCGCCGCCGCGAAGGGCCGCGCGCGCTTCCTCCGCCGCATGCGGCGAGAACACCATGTCGCGGGCTGTCTCCACCATACCGCAGGCATGGATGACGCGCACCGCGACCCGCTCTTCGAGGGCAGAGAAGCGCTGAAGGTCGGCCTCGCCGCGGATAATCGCGAACGACCGGCGGTAGATCGCCGCCGGGTCCTTCTCGTAGGCGTAAGCTGGCTTCACGGCCGCCCCCTGGGGCCAAACATAAGCGTGCCTTCGCCAGCGAGGAGCGCGGCGACTTCCGCGCTCTTGAGGCCGCGGCGGGCTGGCGGGTCCCCTGCCCTGCCCGCGAAAATGAGGTCATAGCCGGCCGCGGTCGCGGTCAGGGTCGCGGCGGTTGCGGCGGGCCTCGCGCATCCCTTGGCGCAGCCGCTGACGTGGAGAACGACGCCCTCGCCATTGGGCAGCAACACCGCCCATTGCGCCGCGTCGTCGCGCGCGGGCCGAGCCCCATGCATGCAGGCCGGGGCGCCGGGGCAGGCGGCGACGCGAAGCCGCTGGTCGCCAGAGTCGCAGATGAATCCGAGCTTCGCGCACGCCTTCTCCATTGCAGCGGCGGCGCGGGGCTCGAGGCCGGCGATCATGAACGCCCGCCACGGGGTGAGCCGCAGGCCGGTCGCGCCAAGCGCCCGCGCGCGCTCGATCAGCGCCTTGAAGCGGACCGCCTCGAACTCGCCGAACGCCGCCGCCGCGCCCACGACGACCAAGCCGCCATAGGCGTGCCCCCCGAGGACGTCGCTTAGCGACGCGCCCCGCTTCGAGCGCGCGCCCGGCTTCGCTTCGCATGCGGCCTCCGCAAACACGGCCGCGGCTCCCGTCTCTTCGATGAGCGCGCGCATCCGCCGCGGCGCCGCTTCGCCGGCGCCGGCGAGCGCCATGAACGAGAGCCCCAGCCGCGCCGCAATTTCGCCCGTCTGGACGGGCGCGCATTCCCCGCAGAGCGCATCTTCACCGCCGAGAAACACCGCGAACGTCCCATCACGCTGCGCCTCGAAGCGGATGTCGGCGTCGACGTCGTTGAGCGGCAGGCGCCCCTTGGCGTCGAGGACAATGCCGAACTTTGCCGGCAACTGGCGCAGGCGCTCGTCCTCCCTGAGGCGCGTCTCCAGCGCCGAAACGCTCACCCCCAGATCGAACTCGGCGTCGGGATCGAGATCATCGACCGGGCTTATGATGATGTTGCGCAGCCGCTCGATCTCGGGATCGGCGTCGATGAGCCCGGCGTCTCCAAGGCGCGCATGCAGTTCGGGCAGAGTTGGCTCGCTCAAGCCGCGCAGGTGAAGATTGGCGCGCGCTGAGAGGACCATTAGACCGTTGCCGCAGGCCATCGCGGCGGCGGCGAGCGCGAGCGCCTGATCGAGCGACAGTCGCGCCTGCGGCGCACGTACGCGCGCCAGCAGCCCGTCGCCGGTCTCCATTGGCCTCAATGCGCCGGGACACCAGCCCTTGCGATAAGGCGGCGGCGGGCGGCGGGCGGCAATCGCGCTCACGCCGCCTCCGTGAGCACCGAGGAAAGAATGCGCGCGCTCGAATTGCGGCGCGAGCGCCAGAAGCCGCGCCTCGCCGCTTCCTCGAACACGCCCGCCATGTGCGAGGCGGCGCGGCGATTGGCCTGGAGCAGGAACGCGCGCACGGAATCGTCGCCGAGCGTGGCGTCGAACATGAGATCGAATTGCGTGCTTTCCACCGCGTCGGTCAGCGCCGCGAAGCAATAGAGATTGTCGAGCGACTGGGCGATTTCCGCCGCGCCGCGATGCCCGTGGCGCATCTGGCCGGCAATCCAGCGCGGGTTGGCGGCGCGTCCGCGAAGCGCGCGCGCGATCTCCTGTTTCAGCGTACGGATCTTCAGCGCGTGGGCGACGGTCGAGTCAAGATGGTAGAGCGCCGGAGTTGCTCCCGCTTCCGCGGCGGCGGCGGCGAAACCGCCCTCGTGCTCGGCGAAGGCGTCGGCGTCGAGCGCGTCCTGTCCGGGCAAGTCCTGAACGTGAACGAAGGCCTCGGCGCCGGCGACCCGTTGCCGAAACTCCGCGGCCGCTTCGCGTGCTTCGCCCTCGCCGCCATAGGCGTGGCTGGTTGCGGCCAGATACGCCTCCGCGAGTTCGGAGCGCTCCGCCCAGTCGCCGCGAGCGATGCGCGCGCCGAGACCGACCCCGTAGGCGCCGGGCGCGGCGCCGAATATTCGCGCAGGCTCGCGAAGCGAGGCGAGCGGATTGTCCCCGGCGCTCTCTTCGAGCGCCGCGACAGCGCGAACGGCGGCCGCGAACAGCGCGATCTGGCTTGGGAACACGTCGCGGAAAAGGCCGGAAATGCGCAAGGTCACATCGACCCGCGGCCTCCCCAGCATCGCGAGCGGCAAGACCTCGAAGCCGCTGACCCGGGTGGACGCCACGTCCCAGGTCGGCCGGCAGCCGAGGAGCGCGAAAGCCTGGGCAAGATCGTCGCCGCCCGTGCGCATGGTCGCCGATCCCCAGAGGTCGAGCACGATGCGCTTTGGCCATTCGCCATGGTCCTGCGCGTAGCGCTGAAGGATCTCTTGGGCGGCTCGGCGGCCGATCTCCCAGGCGTTGCGGGTGGGGGCCGAACGCGGATCGATGGCGTAGAGATTACGCCCGGTCGGCAGAACGTCGAGACGGCCCCGCGCCGGCGCGCCCGCTGGACCCGGAGGAACGAAGCGTCCGCCGAGCGCGCGCAAAAGGCCGAGCGATTCGGCCGCGCCGCATGCCGCGACACGCTCGCTGAGCGCGCCGCCCGCCGCATCGTCAAAATCGACCCCAGAGGCGAAGCCCTCGGCGCTCTCGGGCGAGCGGCCGAACACATGCAGGCCGTCGCCGATGCGCATCTCCTTGAGGTCACAGAGCCAAGCGTCGAGGGCGATGAGCGCCTCGTCCGGCGCCTTGCCGTCGGCGGCGCATTCCTTGATGAGGCCGCTCTCCTGTCCCCGCTCGAGAATGAGCGCTGCGATGGCCCGCGCACGGCGCGGATCGAGCGCCTGCGCCTCGGCGAATTCGTCGAACAGACCCTCGAGCTCGAGCGCGGTCCCGTGAGCGCCGGCGGCGATCAGTGGCGGCGTCATGTGTCCGATCGTCACCGCGGAGATACGGCGTTTGGCTTGCGCCGCCTCGCCCGGATTGTTGACGATGAACGGATAGACGACGGGAGTGGGGCCGATGAGGACTTCCGGGGCGCAGGTCTCGCTCAGCGCA
>DATGHB010000316.1:0-2281 GCA_035308265.1 Roseiarcus sp. | reverse complement strand
AGGTTCTGGGACGGCGCGGATCGGGGCTTGACCCGGCGCTGCAAAGGCGGCGCCGGCGCGCGGTTCTGGATGATGCCGCTGTTGACGCCGCTCCATGACAGTTCGCCCCCGAGCCGCCCGAACTCGATCTTCGGGCAGCGGTTCATGATCACTTCGAGGCCGGCCGCCTCCGCCGTCCTCGCCGCCTCATCGTTGCGGATTCCCAATTGCATCCACACGACCTCAGCGCCGATGGCGATCGCGTCATCGACGATTCCAGGCGCTTCCTTCGAGGCGCGAAATACGTCGACCATGTCGACGTGATCAGGGATGTCGCGGAGCGAAGCGTAGACGTTTTCCCCGAGCAGGGTCTTGCCGGCGATGCCGGGGTTGACCGGAATCACGCGATAGCCTTTGCCCTGCAGATACTTCATCACGAAGTAGCTCGGGCGGTTCCAGTTCGGCGAAGCGCCGACGAGCGCGATGGTCCTCACCCGCTCAAGGATCGAGCGGATCTTTGCGTCGGAATAGGGGATGGGTTCAAGGTCGGCCATTTGCGCTATGCTTGTCTTGAGGAAGACCATCCTTAGCGCAAAAGCGCGGCGGATTTCACCTTGATCCGCCTCCCATCACGGCCTGGGTTCGGGCGCGCGCTTCTCGAGCGGCAGTCCGGAGGCGGCCCAGCCGTCCGAGCCCTCCGGATACCAGTCGACATTCGTGTAGCCGAGCGCGAGGGCGCGTTTCGCGGCGTTCCACGACATCCAGCAATCCTTGAGACAGTAGAACACCAGCGGACCCGAACGGCCGCTCAAAGCCTTGTCCAGCCCGCGGCGAAAATAGTCGAGCATGACGGGAGCGAGCTCGCCATAGCCGGTGTCGGGCAGCCAGACGCTGCCGGGAATGTCGAAGCGCGGCTTGTCCCGCCAGACGACACCGGCAGGCAAATTCTTGGGTTTCGGCGCCTGCGGCAGGACGTCGATGAACGCGGCCTGGCCGGCGCGCCACATCGCCGCCGCCTCTTGCGTGGCAAGCACGCGCGCGCCCTTGAGGCTTAGAGGCGTCGGCGCGCGGTAGTCGCTCTGCCGGTAGGAATCCGGCTCCGGCGGCGCCGCGCTTTGCGCGTGCGCGAGCGAAGGGGCGAGCGCTGAGGCAAGAACGATGAGCGCGGGGATGAGCGCCCGCGCGGCCATCCTTCGAGACGCCGCGCTGCCGCGCGGCTCCTCAAGATGATGTTTGGTCGGGAACGGCGGGCTTGAACTTGTTTCTGTCGTCATCGAGCCGCGACTTTAGCCGGAAGGGCTTTGCGGACAAAACGCGGGGCGGGAGCATTGCCCGGCGTCCGCGCGCGCTGTTACATTCGGCCATGGCCTGTCGGATGAAACGATGCGCTGGCTGATTGCGCTCCTCATCGCGGCTCTCGCCTTCGCCCCGCAAAGCGCCGCCTCAGGCGAGACGCCGCCCCCGCTTCCGGTTGAGGAGGTGGCGCCGGGGGTGTTCGTCCATCAGGGCGAAATCGCTCTCATGAGCGAGCAGAACCTGGGCGACATCGCCAATATCGGCTTCGTGATCGGCGACAAGGGGGTCGCCGTCGTCGACACCGGCGGCAGCGTGCCGGTTGGCGAGGGGCTGCTTGCGACCATCCGCGCGCGCACCGGGAAACCGATCCTCTATGTCATCAACACCCATGAGCACCCCGATCACGTTTTTGGAAACGCAGCGTTCGAAGGGCTTGGCGCGACCTTCGTCGGCCACAAGAATCTGCCCCGCGCGCTGGCGATGCGCGGCCAGTTCTATCTCAAGGCGTTTCGCAGGATCATCGGCGACAAGCTGGTCGACCAGGTGAAGATCATTCCCCCGACCCTGACCGTCGCGGATCGCATGACGCTCGATCTGGGCGGGCGGACGCTTGAGTTGCAGGCCTGGCCGCCGGCGCATACGGACTGCGACCTGACCGTGCTCGATCAGGCCACCGGGACGCTGTTCGCGGGCGACCTCGTCTTCGTCAAGCATTTGCCGATCATCGACGGCTCGCTCAAGGGCTGGCTCGCCGATCTCCCCGCGCTGGCGCGCGTCCCCGCCAAGCGCGTCATTCCCGGTCACGGGCCGATCAACCTTCCCTGGCCGCAGGCGCTCGACAGCGAGCGGGCATATTTCGAGGGCCTCGCCAAGGACGTCAAGGCGTCGATCGCCAAAGGCGAGCCGGTCGAGGGCGCGACGAAATGGGCGGGGCAATCGGAGCGGGATGACTGGCGCCTGTTCGACGACTATAATGCGCGCAACGTGACGGCGGCCTATTCGGAAT
>DATGHB010000315.1:0-13380 GCA_035308265.1 Roseiarcus sp. | reverse complement strand
CGTCGTCGGTTGCGGGAACATCAGCGCCGCCTATCTGACCGCGGCGAGAAAGTTCCCGATCCTCAACATCGTCGCGCTCGCCGACGCCAATCCCAAGGCGGCGGAAGCCCGTGCGGCGGAATTCGGCGTTCCGGCGCGCTCGGTCGAGGCGCTCCTCGCCGATCCAGCGGTCGAGGTCGTTCTCAACCTCACCATTCCGAACGCACACGTTGAAGTCGCCCTCAAGGCGATCGCCGCCGGCAAGCACGTCCACTCGGAAAAGCCGCTCGGCGTCGCCGTCGCCGAGGCGCGGCGGCTCATCGAGGCCGCTCAAGCCAAAGGGTTGCGGCTCGGCTGCGCCCCCGACACCTTTCTCGGCGGCGCCCATCAGACCGCGCGCCGCGCGGTCGACGAGGGGCTGATCGGCCGGCCAATCGGCGGCGCGGCGTTCTTCATGTGCCCGGGACATGAGCGCTGGCATCCCAATCCGGGCTTCTATTACCTTGCCGGCGGCGGCCCCATGCTCGACATGGGGCCTTACTATGTCACCGACCTCGTCAATCTGCTGGGAGCAGTCGAGAGCGTCAGCGGCGCCGCTACCCGGACGCGGTCCGAGCGCATCATCACAAGCCAGCCGCTTGCGGGCGCGCGCATTCCCGTCGAGGTCGCAACCCACGTCACCGGGATTCTGAGGTTCGTCAGCGGAGCGGCGGTCACGATGACCATGAGCTTCGACGTCGCCCGGCACCGGCACGGGCCCATCGAACTTTACGGCGAGGCCGGCTCGCTCATCGTTCCCGACCCCAACCGTTTCGACGGCAAGGTCGAATTCGCGACCGCAGCCGAGGACTGGCGCGAAATCCCGACCCTGGGCGCTTACGCCGACGGCAACTACCGCATCCTCGGCCTTGCCGACATGGCGCAGGCGATCCGCTCCGACAGGCCCCATCGCGCGAGCGGGGAGCTTGCGTTCCATGTGCTTGAAGTGATGGAGGCGTTCCAGACTTCGTCCGACGCGGGCCAGGCGGTCACGATATCGAGCCGGCCTCAGCGGCCAGCGCCTTTGCCGCCTTCGCTCCGCGTCGGCGAACTCGACTAAATTCGAACGGAGGAAGGGATGCGCGAGGCGCTCATTGTCTGGGGAGGCTGGAGCGGGCACGAGCCTGAAAAGGGGGCGCATATCGTCGCCAGGATGCTCGAGGGACACGGCTTCAAGGCCTATATCGAAAACACCACCGAGGCCTTCGCCGATCCGGCGATCGCCGATATGAGCCTCGTCGTGCCGATCGTCACGATGTCGAAAATCGAAAAGGAGGAGGTCGAGAACTTGACCGCGGCGGTAAGAGGCGGCGTCGGCCTCGCCGGCTATCACGGCTGCATGTGCGACGCGTTCCGCGACAGCGTCGACTATCAGTTCATGTGCGGCGGTCAATGGGTCGCCCACCCTGGCAACATCGTCGACTACCGGGTCGACGTCGCGAAGCACGACGACCCGATCATGAAAGGGATTTCGAGCTTCCCCTATCGGTCCGAGCAATATTACATGCACGTCGATCCCTCGAACGAGGTGCTGGCGACCACCACGTTCTCCGGCGAGCACGCGCCCTGGACCAAGGGCGTCGTCATGCCGGTCGTGTGGAAGCGCAGGCATGGGGAGGGCCGCGTGTTCTACTCTTCGCTCGGCCACGTCACGGCCGAGTTCAACGTCCCCGAGATGAAAACGATTCTCGAGCGCGGCATGCTATGGGCGGCGCGCTGAACGCCTTGCTCATGATCCGCAACCCGATCCTGCCGGGCTTCAATCCCGACCCGTCGATCTGCCGCGTCGGCGACGACTACTATATCGCCACATCCACCTTCGAGTGGTTTCCGGGCGTGCAGATCCACCACTCGCGCGATCTCGTCAACTGGCGGCTCGTCCGGCGGCCGCTCGAGCGCGCATCGCAACTCGACATGCGCGGCGAACCGGACTCGTGCGGCGTCTGGGCACCCTGCCTCTCATATGCCGACGACAGGTTTTGGCTCGTCTACACCGACGTCAAACGGTTCGACGGCGACTTCAAGGACGCCCACAACTACATCGTGACCGCCCCGTCGATCGAGGCCGCATGGTCGGACCCTACCTACGTCAACTCGAGCGGCTTCGACCCATCGCTTTTCCACGACGACGACGGCTGCAAGTGGTTCCTCAACATGGTCTGGAACCATCGCGGGCGAGCCGGCGCCCATCTCAAGCACCCCGCGTTCTTCGGCATCCTCCTCCAGGAATGGGACCCGGCTTCGGGCCGGCTGATCGGGTCGGCAAAAACCATCTTCGCCGGCAGCCCGCATGGGTTCGTCGAAGGCCCGCACCTCTTCAAGCGCGGCGGCTGGTACTATCTGACCACCGCCGAGGGCGGCACCGGCTACGATCACGCCGTCACCATGGCGCGGTCGCGCTCAATCGAGGGCCCGTATGAGCTGCATCCTGCCGTCCATCTCCTGACCTCGAAGGATGCGCCGGACGCGCCCCTTCGGCGCGCCGGTCACGGACAAATCGTCGAGACGCCGGACGGCGAGGTCTATCATACCCACCTCTGCTCGAGGCCGCTCAAGGGCCTCGGGCGCTCGCCGCTCGGACGGGAGACCGCAATCCAGAAATGCGCGTGGGGCGAGGACGGCTGGCTCTATCTCGCCCAAGGGGGCCAGGTTCCCATGGTCGACGTCCTGGCGCCGTTCGCGGCGCCGATTGAGCCGCGTCCCGCCCGCCAGACCTATTCGTTCTCGCCGGATGGGGGCCTGCCGCTCGATTTCCAGTGGCTGAGGACCCCGCATCCGGAGCGCATCTTTTCCCTCGCCGCCCGACCCGGCTGGCTGCGCCTCCACGCGCGCGAGTCGATCGGCTCCTGGTTCGAGCAGGCGCTGGTCGCGCGCCGGCAGGAGCATTTCGTCTATCGCGCCGAGACCGAACTCGACTTCCATCCTCATGCCTTCCAGCAGGCCGCGGGCCTGACGGCCTACTACAACCGCACCAAGTTCCACTGCCTTGCGGTCGGCTGGGACGAAACGGCGGGCCGGTCCCTGACCATCCTCAGCTGCGAGGCCGATTATCCGGAGGGGCGCCTCAGCTTCCCGCTTCAAACCCCGGTCCGGGTTCCGCCCGAGGGGACGATCAGGCTTTCGGTTTCCGTCGACCACGCGCGCCTCGAGTTCGCCTGGGCGCTGAATGGCGAATGGCGCCCGATAGGCCCGCCCCTCGACGCCTCGATCCTCTCCGACGAAGCGGGAGGCGGCGAGCACCGCTCGTTCACCGGGGCGTTCGTCGGCATGGTTGCGTTCGGCGCCGCCGGCGGAGAGATCGCGGCCGACTTCCGCTCTTTCGCCTACGAGGGCCGCGACTGAGCGCCCTCCGTCAACCGATCTCGACGATCCGGAATCCCTCGACCTCCTTGACCACCGTGTGTCCCTTCCAGCGTTCGATGTCGTGGAGGACAACGAGGCGGCCTAGGTCGCCGCCGAGCTCGTCATTCATCTTGTCGATCGTCTTGAGCTGCTCCCAGACGCTGCCGACGGCGTTGTTGAGCGGCACGTAGACGCCGTCGTTGGCGTGGCCGGTGAACTGGCGGCGCGAGTAGACGCAGTCGCCCGAGATCACCCGCCGGCCGCCCTTGGTCTCGATCACCACGAATTGCTGGCCGATCGTGTGCCCGCTTCCCAATCGCACGTGAACGCCCGGCAGCACGTTGTCCCTGTCGCCGTCGATCAGGGTCACCCGATGGGCGATCGAGGCGTCGAGCGCCGAGCGAATATTATCGGGATCGATGATCGCGGTGAGATGAGAGAAGCGTCGCGGAAGCGCAAACGCTTCGTACCAGGACAGAAGCTCGCTCTTCTGGATATGGATGTGAGCGTTGGGAAATTCGGCGATCGAGCCCATGTGATCGAAGTGGGCGTGGGTGATGACGATGTCGCCGATCGCCTCCGGCGCGATGCCCATTTCCGACAGCATCCTGAGCGGCGATATCCAGGTCGGGATGCCGAATTTTCGCGAAAAGCCTGAAGTGTGGCGGTCGTCCTGCATGAAGCCGGTGTCGATGAGCACATTGCGACCGTCACGCCGAGCCAGGATGAACGAGAAGGGAAGGTCCATCGTCCCTTCCCGATACATCCCGCTGATGAGATCGACCCATGGCTGATCCTTCGAGCGTGCGTACTCGATCACATAGACCCGCCAGACCGCTCCCTCGTCCATAAGCCCGCTCCTCAGCTTTCCGCCATCATCCGCCCGAGACTCGAGAGCGCGACCGCGACAATCAGGATCGCGCCCTGAAATACATATTGGGAGAAGGTCGGCGCTCCGAAAATGTTGAGCCCGTTGAATCCGAACACGATGATCAGCGTGCCGATGAATGTCCCCAGCACATGAAACTCGCCGTCTCTGAGCGTCGCCGACCCGAGGAAGACGGCGGCGAAGGCGGTCAAGAGATAGGAGTCGGCGGCGCTGGTCGTGCCGCTTCCAAGGCGCGACGCAAGAAGCGTCCCGGTCAACGCCGCGCAGACGCCGGAAATGACGAAGCCCAGAATCTTGATGCGGTCGACGCCGATGCCGGCGAGCCGCGCGGCGATTGGGTTGCCGCCCACCGCCTGGATCTCCTGGCCAATCGCGGTGCGTTCGACCAGCGCCCACAGCGCCGCCATGACCACGGCCATCACGATGATCGGATTGGGAATGCCGAACAGCCAGCGGCCGAGCGCGAGCTGCAGGAACCCTTCCGGGACGCCGGCGACGATCGGCACGCCGGCCGAATAGGCGAAGGAAAGCCCGACGATGATCGTGCCGACGCCGAGCGTCGCGATCACCGAGTTCACCCTGAGCTTGGTGACGATGAGGCCATTGACGAGGCCGACCAGCGCGCCGAGCCCGAGCACGATGGCGATTGCGAGCCCGATCGGCAGCTTGTCGTGGACGATCAATCCGGTCACCAGCACGCCGTGCAGGCTCGCCGCATAGCCGATCGAGAGGTCGAGCTCGCCGACGATGACCGCGAGCGTAAGCCCGCCCGCGATGATCATGGCGAGCGACGCCTGATTGAGCACGTTGATGAAATTGTTGAAGGTCGGAAACGCCTCCGGCGACAGGAGCGAAAAGACCACGATCATCGCCGCGAGCCCGAGGATCGTCGCGTATCGGGCGAATAGCGAGAGGCCCGCCTTGGCGGAGGGCGAGAGGCGCCGCGCGCCGATCGGGAGGTCGCTCATGCTTCTTGCCGCTCCACCGCCCCCGCGTAGCTCGCCGCGATGATGCGCTCACGGGTCAGCGCCGCGCCGGCCAACTCGCCGACGATCCGTCCCTCCGCCATGACCAGCGCCCGGTCGCACATGTCCGGCAGTTCCTCGGGCTCGGAGGATATGACAAGCACCGCCATGCCCTCGGCCGCAAGGTTGCGGATCAGACGATGGATTTCGGCCCGCGCGCCGACGTCGACGCCGCGAGTCGGCTCGTCGAGGATGAGCACTTTCCGCTTCGACGCCAGCCACCTGGCGATGACCACCTTTTGCTGATTGCCGCCGCTCAGCCGTCCGACCGGCATCTCGGCGCTGGCCGTCCTGATCGCGAGATCGCGAATGGCCCGCTCGGCGAGCGTTCTGCGGCGGGCGCCGCTGATGAATGGCGCCGCGCGATGGAAAACGATCGACTGAAGATTGGCGAGGCTCAAGTTGAACGCGAGGCTCTTGGTGAGGATCAATCCCTCGACCCGCCGCTCCTCCGGCACGAAGCCAAGCCCTGACTTGACAGCGTCCGCGGGACTGCGCGGCGCGTAGGGCTTGCCTTCAAGCGTCATCGAGCCAGTTTGCGGGCGGTCCGCGCCAAACAGGAGGCGCGCCAGTTCCGTCCTGCCCGCGCCGACGAGGCCTCCGAGGCCAAGGACCTCGCCCTTCCGCAAATCGAAGCTCACGGCCTTCACTCGTGGCGCGCGGCCAAGGGCGCGCACCGACAAGGCCGCCTCGCCGGAAACTCGGGCGCTGGTCCGTTTCGCCGGCGCATCCACGACCCCGCCGACGATCGCTTCGACAATCGCCTGACGCGTCAGCTCCGTTCCGGCAAGCTCCGCCACCGACCGCCCGTCGCGAAACACGGTCACGCGCTGGCAGAGCTCGAGGATTTCATCGAGGCGATGGGAGACATAAAGCACCGCGACGCCGGAGCGCCGAAGGTCGCGGATGATGCTGAACAACCGCTCGGCCTCCGCCGCGGACAAGGCGGCGGTCGGCTCGTCCATCACAATGAGCCGAGCCCTGAGAACCAGCGCGCGGGTGATGTTGACGAGCCAGTTTTCCGCCGTGGACAGACCCTTGGCGTTTGCGTCGAGCGGCACCCGCACGCCGACCCGCGCCGCGATCGGCGCGACATCCTTGGCGATCGCCCGCCAGTCGACGACGCCCAGCCGTGTCTTCTTCGGCATGCCCAGCATGATGTTCTCGAGCACCGTCATGCCGGGAACGAACGCCAGCTCCTGATGGATGAAGCTCATCCCGAGCCTGCTCGCGACCTGCGGGCTGTCGGCGACGACCCGCCTGCCGTCGACCAGAATGTCGCCGCCGTCAGGCTGGGTGAGGCCGGCGAGGATTCGGATGAGGGTGGACTTGCCCGCCCCGTTGGCGCCGACGAGCCCGTGGACCTCGCCTGAAGACACCGACAGCGAGACGCCGCGCAGCGCCTCGGCGCCGCCGTAACTCTTGCTGACCGATCTCACCGAGAGGAATGGAGGCGACCCAAGCGTCTCCGCGCGATTCGCCGAATCGTTCATGCCGCTCGCTGGCTTGCGATCATTTCAGGGCGGAAGGATGATCCGCCAGGAATTTGTCGATGTTGTCCCTGGTCACCAGAACCGCGGGAACTTCCACCGCCTTCGGCGTCCAGCTCGCCCCGGCCTTTACGATCTCCGGCAGGAGCGTGATCATGTTGCGGCCTTCGGTGTAGCTGTCCTGCCAGGCGGTCGCGGTCATGAACCCCTTCTTGATGTTCTCCAGCGCCTGCGCGTTGCCGTTGACCCCGTAGACTTTCACGTCGTCGCGATTTTGCGCTCTCAGCGACCCGATCGCCCCGATCGCCGGGTCGTCCCAGCATCCCCAGATGGCGAGGTTCTCCTTGCCGGCCGAATGGGAGGCGAGCCAGGCGTTGGCGTATTGCGCGCCGTCCTCGAAATAGCCAGGAATGCGGACCTCGTTTTTGGTGACCTTGATGTCGTGGTGCTCGGCGAGCGCCTTGTCGAGCTCGACCTCGCGGTTCCGGCACACTTCGCCAGTGCGATAGGTGAGCGCCAAAACCGCGCCTTTGCCGTTCATGGTCTTGATCATGAGATCGTTGACCGGCACGACCATCGGACCTCCCGAGCCATTGGTGGCGGCGACCCCGCCGCCCAGCCCGCCGCCCCAGGTCACAACGGGGATTTTGGCCCTCTTCGCCGCATCGAGTCCGGCGCCGATCGATGAATAGGGAAACACCATGTCGACGATGGCGGCCGCGCCGCGCTGGGCGAAGTTCTGAATCGCCGCATTCGCCTGGTCGGCGTTGCCGGCGGCGTCGATCACCGAGACGTTCCAGCCAATCGCCTTTGCGGCGTCCTTGGCGCCGGCGATGTAGCGGGCGTTGTTGGCTTCGGTCGCGGAGATGGACACGAGGCCGACCAGCGGCTCGTCGGCGTGAGCGCAGGCGAGCGTAGCCGCCAGCGCCGCGATGGCGGCGCCAATCGCCAGTGTTCTCATAGTCCCTCCCTCCGAGTTGGTTCGCCTCTCCAGCGAAACATGCCTAACCGTTTCGCTGAACTTCCCCCAAACCGACGCCTCGCGCAAGCGGAAAAATCGGCGTTAACTCCGCCTTATCCTCAAAATCGGGGGATTTCGGCGCTTTACGAGATGTGGCGATGAGTCAATAATGTGCCAAATCGATTTGCTGGAGGCCAATGGCCGCAACCATCAAAGACGTCGCCAGGACCGCGGGCGTTTCGACCGCGACCGTGTCGGCGGTCATCAACGAGTCCGCCTATGTCAGTCCGGGCTTGCGAGCTCGCGTGCTGGAGGCGGTTCGGGACCTCGGCTACGCGCCTTCGCAAGCCGCCCGCAGGCTGAGGACGGGCGTGAGCGAGCTCATCGCCATCGTCGTCGCGGATCTCTCGAACCCGTTCTACGCGCGGGTCGTCTGCGCGGCGGAGGCGGCGGTCGCCGCCTGGGGCTTCGCGCTCGTCGTCTTCAACAGCGACGAGAAGCCGGAGGCGGAGAAGCGCATCATATCGCGGGTGCGCGCGCTCTCATGCGAGGGGCTCATCCTGGTCCCGGTCGGCGGCGCGATCTCCGCGCTCGGCCGCGACGCGGACAGCTGGCGCATCCCCACCGTCCTGCTCGGGCGCACGCTCGAGGGCGACGGGCTCGACGCGGTCACGATCGACAATTTTGCCGCGAGCTACCATGCGACCAGCTATCTGATCGACCTTGGCCACAAGCGGATCGGGGCGATCACCGGGCCTCGGCATCTCAGCACCGGGCTCGCCCGCATCGAGGGCATGCAGTCGGCGATGAGCGCCAAGGGGCTGACGGTCGAGCCGCGCTTCGTCCGCTCCGGCGACTTTCGCGAGGAGGTCGCCTATTCGGCGGCGCGCGGCCTGCTGGAGCAGCCGGAGCGCCCGACCGCGCTCTATGTCGCCAACGGCCTGATGGCGCTCGGCGTGATGCGCGCGATCGCCGACATCGGCCTGAGGTGCCCGGAGGACGTCTCGGTCGCCTCGACCGACAACATCCCAGGGATCAGGGGCCTTAGGCCCAATCTCACCCGCACCGAGCACCCGATCGTCGAGATGGTGAACGAGGCGGTGCGCCTGCTCGTCGATCGCATGAAGCGGGGCGAGGCGGTCGAGGCGCGCCATGTCGTCTTTCCCTCGGCGCTTGTCGTCGGCGACAGCTGCGCCCCCTTGAGAGCGTAGAGGCCGACCGCCCGTTGCCTTTTCGACAATCGCTGTCGCGAAAGACTGAACTTCCCTGCGACGCTCCGATTTGAGACAATGCGCGCGTAGCGCTTCATCTCCGGATCTCGCATCGGCGAACGGCGGGCGATCATGGCCTATGTCATTACGGCGCCTTGCATCGACGTCAAGGACGGCTCCTGCACGGCGGCGTGCCCTGTCGACTGCATCTATGAAGGGGCGAGGATGTTCTACATCCACCCTGACGAGTGCATCAATTGCGGGCTCTGCCTGTCGATCTGCCCGGTTGACGCGATCGTCTGGGATGAAGACATCCCCGACGACAGACGCATGTTCATGGACGTCAACCGCGATTTCTTCGGCCCGGCCGTCACCGGACTGGGCTCGCCCGGCGGCTGGGACCGCAAGGCCATCGACAAGGATCATCCCTTTGTGGAGCGCGCCCCGGCGCGCAGCGCGGCGCCGGGCTGATCACCATTGCGCATAGTAGCGGCGCGCCGCTTCGGCGAGCGCATTGGCGCGAGGGCGCTCCGCCCGCAGCCGCGGCAGGTCCGCGCGCGCCTGTTCGAGAAGCGCGCGGCGGGCGGCCTCGAAATCGACATTCGTGAGCCGCCCGTCCTGCATCACGACCCGCCCGGCGACAATCAGCCCCGTCGCGTGGGTTCCGTTCATGCGCGTCAGCAGGACCTCCGCCTCGTCGAGGTCGTCAAACAGGCTGTCCGCCGTCAACGCGGCATAGTCGATCACGACTTGGTCCTCATCCGCCGGGAGGTTGAGAACCGCCGCGCCGGTGTGAATCGCGGCGTCAAACAAAGCGGACGCCGCGAAGCCGCGGATGACGTCGAGACCGCCATGCAGCAGGTAGGCGAGCCGCAATTCGCGCCAGAGGTCTTGGTCGTCGTCGAAGCCCGTGCCGTCGAGGCCAATCGCGAATTCAACGCCCTTCCGCGCCATTGCGGCGAGCGGCGCGACGCCCGATCTCAATCGGAGATTGGCGGAGGGGTTGGAGACCACCCGCACGCCGCGCCCGGCGAGAAGCTCCAGCTCGTCCTCGCGGAGCTGAACGCCGTGGGCGACGGCGAGCCGCGGAGACAGAAAGCCGATTTCGTCGAGATAGCGCGCCACGCCCTGCGGAAAGCGGCGGTCGAGCCATAGGCGTTGGCGCGGGCTTTCGAGCAGATGCATGTGGATCCGCCGCCCGGAGGGGGCCGAAGCCTCGGCGATCGCCTCAAGGAGCGCGTTCGAGCACCATTGCGGACCAATCGGACCGAATTGCACATCGACCATCGGGCCCGCGTTGTCAGCCGCGATCTGATCGACAGCCTCGATCTGCCGCGCGATCGGTGCGTATCGAGGGATCGTTTGAGCGAGGTCCGGCCAGGCTTCGGGCGCGAGGAAGGGCCTCAGCCGATCCGGTCCCCCGCCATAGGCCCACGGGTCGAAGTCGAGCAACGGACAGGAGAGCGCGAGCCGGACGCCGACGTCGGCGGCGGCCCGGATCGCCGCCGCCGCCTCTTCGACCAGACGGTCAACATTGAGCGAATTGTGGCAATGCATGGTCGCGCCGACGCCAGTGAGCGCGAGGCGGGAAAAGGCGACCAGCGCCTCGAGATAGGGATCGGTGCGGGGCCGCAGGCGTAGCAACGGAATCCAGGTCTCGAGCGCATCGTCCAGACCACCGAAGTCAAGCGTCCGGACGCCGTAGCCATGATCGTGAGCATTGACGGGCGCGGGCATGACGAGCGCGCCGGGCCTCAACCCGTCGCCGCAAAGCGCAGGCGGCAAACGGCGCCGGGCCGCCTCGCCGCGAAGCGCCGGCTCGTGGCCGGGCCTCAGGAGGACGCGAATGTCGGGCGAACTCAAGTCCGGATGACCTCGCGGATCGCGTCGCTGTATGTCTTAAGTTCCCGGCTGAAGGCCTCGATGACCGCTTCGGCGGCGTGCGTCAGCTGGCGGCGCTTCTGAACCAAAACGCCAATGTGCAGGGCCTGCAGCCTCGACCCCTCGATCGGGAGAGGCACAATGCTCCCTGCCCTGATTTCGTCCATGAACCCCAGCGGCGTGAAGAACGCGACGCCTTCTCCCGACATGATGAAGGGCTTGAGCATCGCCTGGCTGTTGGAGACGAGGAGGGCGCGCCCCGAACGCTCGAAGACCGAGAGCTCGATTTCGATCAGCGAGCGGATCGGCTGGGTGTCGAGCTGCAGCAGCAGGTTGAACTCGGCGCATTCAGGAAGCGAGACCCGTTTCGCCTTGGCCAGGGGATGGCTCCTGCCCACGCAGGCCACGAGCGGCATCGGCGCGCGAAACACCATCTCGGTGTCGTCCGGCCTGGGCAGATCGAAGGTCAATCCGAAATCGACGTCGCCTTCGGCCACGGTGTTGATGATATGAGCGTGCCCGGCCGTCTGGATGCGGAAACTGACAGCCGGGTGCAGGCGGTGAAACGCGCTCACCTGGTCGGGCAGGAATTTGACTGTCAGGCTGTCGAGGCAGGCGATCCGGACGCGTCCGGTCTTCTTGCCCTGCATGGCGCCGAGGTCGCTGCGGAGAATTTCAAACTCACGCAGCGTGCTGGTGGCGTGCCTCAGCACGTCTTCCCCCGCTGCGGTCAGGCGCAACCCGGTTGAGAGGCGCTCGAACAGCGTCATGCCAAGCTCGTCCTCGAGCTTCTTGATCTGGCGGCTCAGGGCCGACGTCGCCACATGCACCTCTTCCGAGGCCTTGCGGATCGAGCCCGTGCGAGCCACGGCGACGAAATACTTCAGGATGCTTGCGTGCATGGCCTCCCGGATCGCTAACGGCCTCTCCACACCGGCGCCCGCTTCTCCTGAAACGCCGCGACGCCTTCGTGCGCATCTTCGCTCTCTAACGCCTTGATGAGCGCCGGGGTCCTCAAGGCCTGGGCCTCGGCGGGCGAAAGATGCCCGGTCCGGTTCACCGTCTGCTTGATCGCGCGGAGCGAAAGCGGCGCGCAGGCGGTGATGTCGGCGACCCAGCGCGCCACCGCCTCGTCGAGCTTGGCGGCGGGCGCGACTTCGTTGACGACGCCATGGTCGAACATTTCCGCCGCGCTGAAATGTCTGCCGGTCATCAGCACCGCCATCGCCCGGTTGAACGGGATCTTGCGCTGCAGCAGCACCATGCCGCCATCGAGCGGCATCCGGCCGACGCGCGCCTCCGGCAAGCCGAACTTCGCGGTGTCCGCGGCGATGACGATGTCGCAGCCGAGAACCATTTCGAAGCCGCCGCCGAGCGCGAAGCCGTTGACCCTTGCGATCACCGGGACGTCGAGCGACCGCCGGAAGGCGAGACCGCCGAAGCCGTTGGGGCGGCTCGCGGCCCAGTAATCGAGGCCGGATTTGCCGACGCCCTTGAGATCGGCGCCGGCGCAAAACGCCCTCCCCACGCCGGTCAGCACCACGCAGCTCACATCGTCGCGCCGTTCGATCTCCTGCCAGATCCCCTCGAGGCGCGCCTCGGTTTCCGCATCGACCGCGTTCATCCGGTCGGGCCGATTGAGGGTGACTCTGGCGACCTTGTTCTCGACGACGAAGTCGACGCTCACGCCGCATTCCCCTGGCTGGCCGCCTCGATCGAGCCCAGAATCTCGTCATTGTGCTCACCGAGACGTGGGGGGGCGATGCGAACCGAGACCGGCGCGGCCGACATGTCGATCGGAGACCCGATGAGGCGAACCGGGCCCGCCGCCGTCTCGCCGGCCTCGAGAATCATCCGGTTGATCACGGTTTGCTCGTCCTCGAGCGCTTCGCCGATGGTCCTGACCGGCGCGCAGAGAATATCGACCTCCTCGAGGCGACGGATCCAGTGTTCGGTGGAATTCTTCGAAAACCGCTCCCGGAAGATCTTATGGAGTTCGGGGCGATGGGCCATCTGCGCATCGAAATCGGCATAGCGCGGGTCGAGCGACAGGTCGTCGATTTCCAACGCCGAGCAAATGTCGCGCAAGGGGTTGGCTTTGAAGGCGCCGACCATGACGATGGCGCTGGTCGTGGTCTCGAACACGCCGGTCAGCGGAAAGGCGCCCCAGTTGAGCTCCTTGTTGCGCATCATGTGCATCGCGCCCTCCTGCATCTGCATGGCGAGCATCGATGAATAGAGGCTGACGGCGACCCGTTGGCCCTTCCCGGTCTTCTCGCGCTGGAGCAAGGCCAAGAGGATGCCCTGGACGAGGTGCATGCCGGCGGAAAAGTCGGCAAGCGGCGTGGCGTAGATCGACAACGGATGGCTTTGATCGGACTTGCGCCTCATCACACCTGAAACCGCCTGGGCCAGCACGTCTTGCCCGCCTTTGGTTTGATAGGGACCTGACAGGCCGTAGCCGGTGCCGACCGCGTAGATCAGCCGGGGATTGCGCGCCTTGAGATCGTCGTAGCCGAAGCCCATGCGCTCCATCACGCCGGGCCGGAAATTGTTGACGACG
>DATGHB010000314.1:0-3213 GCA_035308265.1 Roseiarcus sp. | reverse complement strand
GACATTGGTCGCGCCGATGTTCCCGGAGCCGATCGCGCGCAAATCGCCGGCCCCGATGAGCCGGGTCAGCACGAGCCCGAACGGAATCGATCCCAGACAATAGCCGAGCGCCAGCGCCAGCGCCCCGCCGTAAGAAACCCCAACCATGCGCGCTTCCAGCCGACGAAGGTTGAACGAAAGTGCTTTTCGTTTTCGATGAGACTATTCGTGCGCGATCCACCCGGCAACCAGCGTCATCTTGACCCGGCCCTCGAGCCGGGCGCCATCGAAGGGCGTGTTGCGGCAGCGCGAATGGAGCGAGGCCGGATCGAGCGCGTAAGGCTCGTAGGGATCGAAGCGGATGATGTCGGCCGGGGCGCCGACGTCAAGCCTGCCGACCGGCAGCCGCAGGATCTCGGCCGGGCGCGCGGTCATCGCGCGAATGAGGCGGGGCAGCGCCACATGTCCACCGGCAACCAGGCGCAGGCTCGCGGAGAGCATCGTCTCGACGCCGATCGCGCCGGCCGCTGCTTCCGCGAACGGCAGCCGCTTGGTTTCGACGTCCTGCGGGTCGTGGTCGGAACAAACGACGTCGATGAGACCGGCGCTCAGCGCCTCGACCAGGGCCATGCGCTCGTCCTCGGCGCGCAATGGCGGGTTCAGTTTGAGGAAGGTGCGATAGTCGCCGACATCGAGTTCGTTCAGGGTCAGGTGATTGATCGAGACGCCACAGGTCGCGGGCAACCCAGCCTCTCGCGCGCGCGCCATCGCCTCGAGCGAGAGACGGTTCGAGATGAGCGCTGCGTGATAGCGGGCGGCGGTCAGCGCGACCAGGCGCAGATCGCGCTCGAGCACGATCGTTTCCGCCTCGCGCGGCACGCCCGATAGCCCGAGCCAGCTCGCGCGCAATCCCTCCGCCATCACGCCGCCGCCGCTCAGCGACCGGTCGTCCGCGACCGGCGCGACGAGGGCGTCGAAGTCGCGGGCGTAAGTCAGGGCGCGGCGCATGGTGAGCGCGTCGGCGATCGAACGGGCCCCATCGCAGAAGGCGATCGCGCCCGCTTCGGCGAGCAGGCCGATCTCGGCGATCTCCTCGCCCTTGAGCCCCCTGGTCAGGGCCGCTGCGGGATGGATGCGGACCTTGGCGTCGTCGCGCGCGCGGCGCAGGATGAAGTCGACCATTGCCGGGTCGTCGACCGGCGGGTTGGTGTCGGGGCGCGTCACAACCGTGGTCACGCCCCCGGCGGCGGCGGCGGCGCTGAGGCTCGCGATGGTCTCGCGATGCTCGGCGCCGGGCTCGCCGACAAATGCGCGCGCGTCGACGAGGCCCGGCGAAACGACGTCGCCCTCGCAATCGACGATCCGCGCCTCCGCCGGCAATTGATCGCGCGTGACCTTGGAGCCAACTCCGGCGATGACGCCTTCGATGACGACGAGCCCGCCGCGGCTCTCGGTCTCCTGAACGGGATCGATGAGACGCGCGTTCAGGAAGGCGATCGGCGGAGCGGACGGCATGGGCGGTCGTTGCCTAGCGGCCGGCGCCTGGGCGCGCAAGAGCGCCCGATCGCCAAGGGAGGATCGCCAAAGGAGGAAGGAGCGCCGAGCGGCCCCGACCTCTAGGGTCATGACTTCGCGCTTGCCTGCCCAGGCAAAAGCGGCTAGAGCCCGCCGTCGCCGCTGGAGCGCGCTTCGCCGCTCCTCAAGCGGCCTTGCGCCCGTAGCTCAGCTGGATAGAGCACCAGACTACGAATCTGGGGGTCAGGAGTTCGAATCTCTTCGGGCGCGCCAGTTATTACAGTATGTTATTAGATACTCTTCAGAGCTTAGCTGATGCAATTGCAGCGCGGGGTATGCATTAGGGTAACGAAGGCGCGGCCTCGTTGTCCACACCCTTATGTCGCTGAAGGTTTGTTTCCGGATAGGTAACGCGCGTCACCCTCTCGCCAGCCTCACGATCGCGTCGCTGTAGCGGAGGTAAAAATACCCATTGCGACTTTGGTTTGGGCGTCCTATCGTACTTTGTCGGACCGGTGTTGATAGGCTGCAGGCGCAGGATTTGGCCCCTAGCGGGAGGCGCACATGAAGTTATTGGCAGCAACCTTTACGTGGTCAGCCATAGGGATTGCGGCCGCCCAGGCGGCGCCCTCGGCTTGTTCATCCGTCTCGTGTGTGTTGCATGGCGTGCCGGCGCCTTCGATCGGAGCTGGCATTCCGATCGCGCTCGTCGTGGGCGGCATATTGCTTGGAACGAGGCTGTTGAAGTCCCGACGACGTTCGTAAGCTACAGCGTAGTTTTTCGCCGTCAAAACGGGTCGCACAAGCCCTTCATCCGACCTTCGCAACAACGCGTAGGATCACGTCGCTGTAGCTCTCGCCGGGGCCGCGCATGGCCTTGAGCCGATCGAGCACGCCATGCGGCAACGTGATGAAATAGCCGCCCTTACCGTCCGGGCGAGTCTCAGCTGCGACTCGTCAGGCAGGGTCTCGGCGATCGCGGTGAAGGCTTCGGCGGTGATTGAGATCGTGACCACGCGCCCAATATGGGAACGCGACTAGCGTCCGCGAGTCCGCGCGCCGGGGTTATCACCGGCGTCGATGGGCGGGACTTGCTTGCGCATGGCGCTCGCCCAGCGCGAGGCCGGCGAGACCTTTAGCGAGGTCAAAAAAAGGCCCCGCGCGAGTGAAGGCTCGATCGCGGGGCAGATTGGCGCGCTAGGGCTGGGGGGCAAATCAAGCGCGCCATGGCAATTCTGCGTAGGCGCAACGGCTCTGATCGGCAATCCTCGGAATCTACTTACGCGGTGGTGCGGTAACGCGCGCTCCGCAAACGAAAAGGGCGGCCGAAGCCGCCCTCTCGCTTGCCAAATCCCGGTTGGGCAGTCATTCGGCCAGCGGCGATTCCAGCAGCATGGCGAGCCAGTTCCTCATCTCATCGGTCGCGCGGCCGATGTCGATCACATGCTCGACGCAGGCGATGGCGCCGGCCTTCGTCGTGGGCTTCGTCGCGAGGAGAGCATTGAACGTCGTCTCCTCGGCGTTGTTCACCTCGTACCACCGACGCTTGCTGGCTTCGTCCTCTGTTTGCATGCCGCCGTGGGTGAGGTCCCACAATTCGCAGAAGACATCATAGGCCTGCCGGTGGGCTGTCATGGCGGCGTAGACAGGATCGGCCTCGGCCCCGCTGGCATGCGCCCAGGATGAGGGCAGCAAGGCGCTCGCCGGCAGAAGGGCAAG
>DATGHB010000313.1:0-2911 GCA_035308265.1 Roseiarcus sp. | reverse complement strand
GCCTTCGGTCTTCTGGATGAGGTCGCCGATATAGGTGATGTTGTCGTTCTTGAGGCAGTTGGCGGAACGGACCGAAAGCTCGAGCTCGTCGACCTTCTTGAGCAGCGCCGGATTGAAGGCGAGCTCGGGGATCGCGTGCGCTGCCTCCTCGCGGCGCGGCTCCTCGAAGTTGACGAACACCGAAAGCTGGTCCTGAAGGATCCGGGCGGCGTAGGCGAGCGCGTCCTCGGGCGACATCGCGCCGTTGGTCTCGATCGTCATCGTCAGCTTGTCCTTGTCGAGGTCCTGGCCCTCGCGGGTGGCCTCGACCCGGTAGGACACCTTCTTCACCGGCGAGAACATGCTGTCGATCGGGAGCAGCCCGATCGGCGAATCCTCCGCTCGATTCCGGTCGGCCGGCACGTAGCCCTTGCCGGTGGTGACGGTGAATTCGATGCGCAGGTCGGCGCCCTCGTCGAGGGTGCAGATGACGAGGTTCGGGTTGAGGATCTGGATGTCGCCGGTGGTCTGGATGTCGCCCGCAGTCACCGCGCCGGGACCGCGCTTCTTGAGCACCAGGCGCTTGACGCCCTCGCCCTGCATCTTGACCGCGATGTCCTTGACGTTGAGCACGATGTCGACCACGTCCTCGCGGACGCCGGGAATCGAGGAGAACTCGTGCAGCACGCCGTCGATGTGAATCGACGTGATCGCCGCGCCCTGCAGCGACGACAGAAGCACCCGCCGCAGCGAGTTCCCGAGCGTCTGGCCGAAGCCGCGCTCGAGCGGCTCGGCGACCACCGTGGCCACTTTGCGCGTGGGCTCGCTCAGAACGATATCGAGCTTCTTGGGCTTGATGAGCTCTTGCCAGTTCTTCTGAATCACGGGGCTTCCCTTTCGACGGATGACGGAGCGCGGGTCGATGACGCTCCCTCTTCGCAATGGCGCGCGCCCTCGGCCGGCGCGCAAACAACGCGGATTTACACGCGGCGACGCTTGCGCGGACGGCAGCCGTTGTGCGGGATCGGCGTCACGTCGCGAATCGAGGTGACGGTGAAGCCGGCCGCCTGGATGGCCCGCAGCGCCGATTCGCGGCCCGAACCCGGACCCGAAACCTCCACCTCGAGGGTCCGCATGCCGTGCTCGGAGGCTTTGCGCACCGCGTCCTCCGCCGCCATCTGCGCCGCGAACGGGGTCGACTTGCGCGAGCCTTTGAACCCCATGGTGCCGGCGGAGGACCACGAGATGGCGTTGCCTTGCGCGTCGGTGATGGTGATCATCGTGTTGTTGAACGAGGAGTTCACGTGGGCTACGCCCGACACGATGTTCTTGCGTTCGCGGCGGCGGACGCGGGTTGCTTCTTTTGCCATTGAAACTTTTCCTCAATCGCGCTTCAGACCGAGCGCGTCCTCAATCCAATTCGCTGAGATGGATAAGCGATCACTTCTTCTTGCCGGCGATCGGCTTCGCCTTGCCCTTGCGGGTGCGGGCGTTGGTGTGGGTGCGCTGGCCGCGCACCGGCAACTGCCTGCGATGGCGCAGGCCCCGATAGGTTCCCAGATCCATTAGCCGCTTGATGTTGATCGCCACTTCGCGCCGCAGGTCGCCCTCGACCATGTAGTCGCGGTCGATTGTTTCGCGAATCTGCAACACTTCCGAATCGGTGAGCTGGGCCACTCGCCGCTCGGGGGGGATATGGACCTTGTCCATGATCTCCTGGGCCTTCCTCGGCCCGATGCCGTGGATGTACTGAAGCGCGATGACCACCCGCTTGTTGGTGGGAATATTGACGCCTGCTATGCGAGCCATTCGCCTTTTTTCTCCATTTCGGCGGCGTCTCGGCGGCTAAAGCCGACTGCCGCGGGGGACAGCGTCTCGGCGTCCGGTGGAGGCCGGCCCTTGCCGAGAATCCGAAAGAACGCAAAAATCCCATGCGCTCGAGCAAGGGCGCCGGGACCCGGAACAGTTCAGAATGGGCGCGATGTAGAGCGTTATTGGCGCTTGTCAAGGGAAAAGTGAGGCCGACGCCGTTTGGCCAGGGCGTGGCTGGCGAAAAAGTGGAACCGCCCCTTTCGCGAAAAAAACGCGCCTAATCAAAGACGCTGGCTTCTGGCCCAAAAACAGCGTGGGCCCCGGCGCGCTATGGCGGCAACGGGGCCCTGTTTCGCTGCTCGCGAAACTACTGTGATGCTGCAGATGATGTGTCGGCGGAGGGTGCGCTTGGCCTTCGCGGCCCGCCGCCGCGGACGTTGGTCAACTTGTTTTGGAACGCCCTTCCGCTCTGGCATGTGGGGCGGCGACGGCGTTTCGACCCTGGTCGCCCAGGGTCATTCCTCGTGGTCCGGCGGAGTCATGGCTACCCCGTCTTTCTGCCGCCCCTCAAGGCCGGCGGCTACTCACGTCGCCTTCGCGTTTGCCTGTTCATGACGACGCAAGGACATTGTGCCGTAGAGGCCGGGGTTGTCAAATCACAAATCGCGCCCTGAGCGATCACTCCATTCGCTGAGCGGCCTCAACCGCGGCGATCGCTGTCATGTTGACGATCCCGCGCGCCGTCACTGACGGCGTCAGCACGTGCGCGGGTCTCGCCGGACCAATGAGAATGGGGCCAACCGGCAGCGCGTTGGCGATGACGCGGGTCAGTTGCAGCGCCGTGCTGCCGGCGTCGAGGTTGGGAAAGATCAGCACATTGGCCTCGCCTTGAAGGCGCGAGGTCGTGATCACGCGCTCGCGGGCGGCGAGCGACAGCGCGGTGTCGGCCTGCATTTCGCCGTCGGCTTCGAGGTCGGGCGCGCGCTCGCGCAGGAGCTTGAGGGCGCGGCGCATCTTCTGCGCCGAGGGCGTGTCGGCGGAGCCGAAGTCGGAATGCGAGATCAGCGCGATCTTGGGCTCGATGCCGAAGCGGCGCACGTGATGGGCGCAGGCGACCGCC
>DATGHB010000312.1:0-8333 GCA_035308265.1 Roseiarcus sp. | reverse complement strand
GATCATCGCCGCGACGAACAGCGCCACGCGTGGGTCGAGGAAGCCAATGTCGTCGATCGCCGGTCCCGGACACAGGCCCACGAGACCCCAGCCGATCCCGAAGATGAGCGAACCGAGGATGAGGCGCGAATCGATCGCGGTTGCGCGTGGCGCACGGAAAGGCTCGCCGGAGAGACTGGTCCGCCGCCGGGCCGCGAGCCGGAAGCCGGCGAAGGCGACGACCACCGCTCCGCCCATAACGAAAGCCAGAGACGGATCCCAGGCGCCCTTGAGATCGAGGAAGGCGAGGATCTTGGGCGGATTGGTCATGCCGGAGACGATGAGGCCCGTGCCGAACAGGAGACCGACCAGGAAGGGAGTGACGCGCTTCATCCGGCGGCCCTAGCCGACGACGTGACGGACAAGGAAGACGGTGAGAAATCCGGACGCCATGAACGCTGCCGTCGCGGCGAGCGAACGGGGCGAGAGCCGCGCGAGTCCGCAGACGCCGTGGCCGCTGGTGCAGCCGGCGCCGAGCCGGGTCCCAAACCCGACCAGCAAGCCCGCGGCGACGAGGATGGCGGCGTTGGCCTCGATCATGGGCGCCGACACATGGAGGAGGGGTCTCGCAATGAGTGGCGCGGCGATAAGACCCGCCAGAAGCGCGGCGCGCCAGCCCCAGTCGCGCTCGCGCGGCGGAACGAGGCCGCCGAGCACCCCCGACGCTCCGAGAACGCGGCCATCGACCAAGATGAGCCACGCCGCCGCCAGCCCGATGAGAAGGCCGCCGGCGAAGGCCGAAACCGGCGTGAAATGCGCCCAGTCGATTGTCATGAACATTCCTCGCGAGGCTGAACGCTTGAGACGCCTCTAGTTAAGCGGACGAAGTGATTGATGATAACGAGCAGCGCCAGCAACGCCAGGCCCAGGCCCAGACTCCAGCCGATCAGTTTCTTTTCAATCGGCAACAGCGGCTCAGGGGCGCTCGTCGCGTCGCGCAAGTCGGGCTCGGGCATCGGTGTTTCTCCCGGTCAGGAGGCAAGCGGCGGTTTGACGCCGGCGAAGAAGAACCAGGAGATGACGAACCCGACCCAGACGACGAATGCGAACAGCGCCACGATGTAGACCGCCGCCAGCTTGCCGAAGCCCTCCTGCCAGAGCTGGCGGAAATTCGACATGACCCCGATCGAGAAGAAGGTCAGCACGAAGAAGATCAGGCGCAGGACGTTCGCATCCCCGATCGCCGTGGTGAGCTTGCCGGACGAGCCGGCCGTCGTCCCCAGCGCGAGCGCCAGCGCGACAAGGAATATCGCGACGAAGCCGAGGATAAACTTCGGGAACCGCTCCCAGATTTCGATCACCTTCGCTTTCTGCGCTCCCGCGCGCGGATTGACATGATTGGTCCAGATATAGGCGAGGATGAAAGCCCCGACGCCGATGAAGATGTCGATGAACACCTTCACCGTCACCGTCACCGCGAGCATCCAGCCCGGCTGCCAGGTTATCCCCTCGGCCGCGGCCTTGGCCTGGACGAGCGACTGCGCAATGCCTCCCGCCGCGAGAGCCGCGCCGTCGCTCTTCACCGCAAGCCCCATCCAGGCCGCCGCAACCATGGGCTCATGCGCCATGAACGTTTGCGCGATCACCGGCAGGATCAAGACTTCGATCGCCGCGAAGACGACGATCAGCGACGACACGAGAATGGGAACCTGGGGGCGGGCGCGGATCGCGCCGCCGGTTGCGATCGCCGCCGAGACGCCGCAGATCGACACCCCCGAGGCGAGCGGCGCCGCCCATTCGCGGCTGAAGCCGAAGCCCTTGCGCGCGATCAGATAGACGACCGGCCAGTAGATCAGGTAGGCCTCGACGATCGCCGCCAGGCCTCGCAACATCAGCGAAGACCCCAGGGGTGAGCTTGCTCGCCACGGTCGTCGCGATAGAGGCGCCGAGGAGGACGATCGCGATCTTGATGTAGAGCTCGGGACGGACCGCGCTCCTCAGCCGCTCGGCGAAGGCCGGGAAGAGGTTCGCGACCGCGAGGCCGGCGAGAAGGGCTACGATATATCCGCCCTCGTTGGTCAGCTTGAGCGACCACGAGACGCCGAACTTGGCCTGATCGGCCGGAGTGACCGCAGCGAGATGCGCCGAGCTGCCCACGAACCAGCTCGCATAGGCGATCGCGAAGACCCCGGTAAAGGCGAGCGCGAACCGCCTCACGTTGTCGCCGAGCAGATAGGCTGTCGCGGACAGAACGGCGGTGAGGACCAGGTAAGTGACGAGAAGCGACCCCAAACCGCCGAGGCTCGCATAGGCTTTGGAGGCGGGCGCAAGCGCCGCCCCAGGGTCGCTCCACACCTTTGTCGTCACTAGCCAGCCCAGCGCGCTGGCGCCGGTCAGCGAGAGCAACGACAGCAGGAACACGGCGAGGCCCAGAACCAACGCGACGACGTCTTCGCTGAACCGGGGCGGCTCCGCCGCCTGGAGGGGATGGTTGCTTCCGACATTTTTCCAAAGCCCACGCCGGTAAATCAATTAGTTGATTCATTCTATAGACTAAGATGATTACGGTCAATTTAAATATGATGAGCATAATAACCGGCCCGGCCCGGAGGCCCGCCGCCTCTATTGGCCAGGGGCCGGTCTCACGAGCGCCCCGACGCCGCCACGGCAAAGCATCGGCGTCAAACGATCAGGGTCAATCTCGCATCTTTCTGGTGTAGTACTTTACCATCTTCCTCAATCAATTCGATAATCTCGCGTCCTACACTCCCAACGGACAAAGCTGGCGCGCTTCCGGCCGGACGGCGCCGCGGTCGCCGGGCCGCTCCGGGCTTGTGGGAGACTGATGATGTCTGGTCGGGTTTCCGCCGTCGGCAGGTTCTCGCGCCGGTTCGGTTGCCCGCATCGAGAAGGCGGCGGCGCGACGGTCGCCTGCGCCGCGGCGGCGCCGCTGCTCCTGCTCGCGCTCGCGGTCGGCGCCGACTATGCGAGCGTGTCGCGGTTCAGGACCCGCGTTCAACTCGCCGCCGACGCCGCCTCGTTGGCCGCGGCCGAGGCGATCGCGCGCCGTCCCGGCCCCGCCGGCGGCGGCGACGCCGACGCGGTCGCCGCCCATGTTGCCGGCGCAGTGTTCTTGAGCCGCGCCCCGCGCGGCGCGGCCGGCGCGCCGACGGTCGCGACGAAGAGCCACGCCGCCGTCGCAACGGCGAGTGTCGGCTATTCGGGCGTGGCGCCGAGCAATTTCGGCGCAGCCCTGGGCTATGACGCGATCAGCGTCAACGCTTCGGCGGTCTCACCCGCCCGCCTCGCCGATTCCCGGTTGACGGCCGGGCGCTGAGCCGCTTCGGTCGAGCGTTAGCGGCGCGCCGCTCGTCTGTTCGTCGGCCGGCCCGCTCGCTTAAGCCCGGGAGCGCGCATGATGGGCCACATCGATCCAACCAAAGACGCTTTCGCAATCTTTCGCGCCGACGACCGGCCCGGCCCGATCCATATGCTCAATCTCGTCAGGCTGCGCGCCCGCGCGGCCTATCCGGACCGACGCGAATCGACCGGGGCCGAGGCTTACACGGCCTATGGGCGGGAGAGCGAGCCGGTTTTCTCGCGCCTCGGCGGTTTGATCGTCTGGCGCGGCCGTTTCGAGCAGATGCTGATCGGACCTCCCGAGGAGCGGTGGGATCGCTGCTTCATCGCCGAGTACCCGAGCGTCGCGGCTTTCGTCGCCATGATCCGCGATCCGGTCTACCGCGAAGCCGTCAAGCACCGGCAGGCGGCGGTCGAGGATTCGCGGCTCATTCGGCTCGCGCCCGGCGCGGCCGTCGCCGGCTTTGGCTGAACGCCGCCTGGATCATAGCGCTTGCCGCCGCGCCGGCCCTCGACTGGCGCATGGCTTCGATTCGGTCGACTCGCAGCGACGCGCCAGATTCCTTGGCTTCGCGCGCTTTTTTGCGAAAAAAGCGGCTTCCACTTTTTCGCAGGGCGCACTAAACCCAAAGGCTCATGACCAAGGTTGTGCCGTTGCTCGCTGGCCTTCTCGGCGCCGTGTTCCTCGCGCTCGCGGCCGTCTACTGGATGACCCCCGCGGGCGGCCTGCCCAGTTTCCTCCCGGGGTTTGAAGCGGGATCCGATCACATCCACCTCACGCATGCGCTCGCTTCGCTCATCGTTGCGCTCGCCCTGTTCGCCGCCGCCATCATCTGGTTCCAGCTCACCGCCGAGGAGTACTAGAGAGCGGGCGTGGGAACGCCTGTCGCCAAACTGTCATGATGCGCGCCTAGGGACATGCGCCAGATCGGACCAGCAGAGCCGGACGCGCCCTCATGGACATGCAGGTTATCCAGGCGGACGATGAGATCACCCACGTAGTGCTCGACGGCCGTTTCGACATTCAGGGCGCGCAGGAGGTCGATTCCCGCTTCGGCGAGCTTGCAAGGATGAGCAAGGCCCTGGTCGTCGACCTCTCGAGGGTTTCGTTCCTGGCCTCGCTCGGCGTGCGCACCCTGATGCTGAGCGCCAAGACCCTCATCGGCCGCGGCGCCGAGATGGCGGTCTCGGGCGCCAATGAAAATGTCGAGAAGGTCTTGCGCACCACTGGTTTCAACGAAGTCGCCGGCCTTTATCCCGACTATGAATCGGCCGCCCGCACGCTGCGCGAGAGGCTTGCCGCATTCCCGGGCGGGACGCCGTGAGCGCGCCTCGGCGGCGCGCCTGCTCGCGCGACTTTCCTGGCACCGTCGAGGCCGCCTCGGACGCGGAGAACTGGGTCGCGCGGGAGGCGCGCGCCATGGGCCTTGGCGGAGACGCTGAATTCGCGATCCCTCTGTGCATCGAGGAGCTGTTCCTCAACGCCGTCCAGCATGGCCGCGCCAATCGGGCGAGCGTTTCCGTCTGCGCCCAATCCGATGGCGTCGTGGTCGAGTTCGCCGACGACGGCGAGCCATTCGATCCCACTTGCGCCCCAGTCAAGCGGATCGGCGGACGAACGCGCGATTTCGACATTGGCGGTTACGGCGCCGCGCTGATGAAGCAGTTCTCCAGGCGCATGACCTATCGCCACGCCGAAGGCCTGAACCGCCTCGTCGTCGAATTCGACGCCGGTCGCGGCGCGGGCGAGCGTCCGGAGACGCTTGGCGTCCCATGACGTCATGAAAGACACCCCGGATTTGCGCGCCGCCATTCGGGCGGTGAGCGCCTTCCGCGACCTGTCGGACTTGAACCTCGCTCTTCTGATCGAAGCTTCGGAATTCGAGACGTTCGAGCCTCAAGCCGTGCTCATGACGCAGGGCGACCCCAGCGATTGCGCCATGCTGCTCTTGACCGGAGAAGCGACCGTCACCGCCGACAGCGCCCGCGGCGCCATTCCGATCTCGACCCTCAAGGCCCCCTCGCTGGTCGGCGAACTGGGCTCGCTCGCCGAATTGCCGCGGAGCGCCAGCGCCCGGGCGCGCACGCCCGTTACCGCTTTGCGCATCGGGCGCGCCGCGCTCCTCGAGGTCGCGCGCGCGACCCCCTCGCTGCTCATCGACGTCATCGCCCGGATGGGCGAGCGGATGCGCAAGATCAATGGCGCGATCAGCCTCTACACCGACGCGCTCGGCGCGCTCGCGCGCCACGAGCTCGATCCCGCGCTCATCGAGGACCTGCGCCATCCGATGCCTGATCTCGCCGATTTCGGGCAGACCTTCGGGCGTATGGCCGATGAGATCATTCTGCGGCGCCAGCGCGACGACGAAATGGCGAGCGCGGCGATCATCCAGCGCGCGCTTCTGCCGAAGCTTCACGATTTCGCCGACGAGAGCGGCCTCGACGTCTGGGCGTCGATGACGCCCGCACGCGACGTCGGCGGCGATTTCTTCGATCTCCTGGCCCTCGCCGACGGGCGGGTCGCGCTCGGCGTCGGCGACGTCTGCGGCAAAGGCGTGCCCGCCGCCCTGTTCATGGCCATCGCCAGGACGCTGATCCGCATCAATCTGCGCGACGCGCCCGACCTGCCGGCGGCGATCCGCAAGGCGAACGCCTACCTCGTCGGCAACAACGCCGGCGGATTCTTCGCCACCCTCGTCTACGCCGCCTATGAGCCGCGCTCGGGCGCGCTCGAATACTGCAGCTGCGGCCACCTTTCTCCGCTCATCCGGCGCGCTGGCGGCGGGGTTGAGGCGCTGCCCTGCGGCGGCCTGCCGGTCGGCCTGTTCGAGCCGATGAAGATCGTGGCGGGCGAGGCTCACATGCGCCCGGGCGATCTGTTCTTCATCTACACTGACGGCGTCACCGAAGCCGAGGACCCCGAGGCTCATCAATTCGGGGAGGACCGTCTTGCGGACCTCCTCGCGAAAAAGGGTTACGGCGCGCGCGCGACCCATTGGATCGCGCGCATCGAGGCGGCGTTGAGAGAGTTTACCCGCGGCCGCGCCCAGTTCGACGACATCACCTGCCTTGCGCTCGGGCGGTGAACGCGTGAGCGTCTCATCGGCCTCAGTTCGCCTTCATCACGGCGGGCGGGGTCCATGACCCGTCGATGATCGCGGTCTTCGGCCAATAGGCGCGCATGTAGAGCGAGAAGTCGGAACCCTTCGGCGACGGCAGCCAGTTCGCGCGCTGGGCTTCCGGCGGCGGATTGGCCTGCACGCAGATTGTAAGCGGGCCGTCGGCGTTGGTCACAAGAGTCTTGTTCTTGGTGCCGAGCGAATCGCGCTTGAGATCGTTCGGCGCGAAAAAATGCTCAACATAGTACAGGGTGAGCGACCAGAAGCCGTCCACTGGCGGGGTTTGATCCTTGGCGAAGGTCACGGTGTAGCGATTGGCGCTGTTGAGCCGCGCCCCGGACGCATCGAGGTCCTGATAAAAATATTTCGTTTCCAACTGGCGCGTTGACCAGAATGTTGGACTTGGCGACCGCGGTGCGCGTGAACGTATCGGTCCCGAACGCGGCGTTGTTGGAGGTGGTGCTCCAGTTAAAGGGCAATTGCAGCCCCCAGCTGCGGAACTGAAGCAGCGGCGCGACCATTTCCTTTTCGGTCTTCGTGGCCTCGTCGATCACGGCGTTCTTCAGCGCGGGGTCCTGTTTCGCCGCCTCGACGAGGGCCAGCATCTGGGCGTAGCGCGCTTCCTCGCCGGGCAGCGGCGCGTCGGCGAGAACGACACCTTCATACCACGCCATTCGAGGTTTGCTTGCCAAAAATCGGAATCATGGGCATCATGATTTTCGATAGTCGGAATTCGAGTTTCGAGCGGCCGAGCTCAACCGGCTACGAATAACGATGATACAAAATCTTCCCGTCAATTTGCTTTCTACGGATAGCGACCTGGTATATGATCTATTCACAGTTGATGAGAGACGGCGCGGCAGGGGCGAGCGCGAGTTAGAGCGGCGAGGAGACGGAGAGGACAACACCGTCCGAGACATTTCGTCGATTGCCTGAGACGGGACCGAGGTTTTTTTGCTTCGAATCGAAACAACCTATTGAAAAGCCCGGATTCCGACGAATAAAACCAGCCGAAGGAATTTTTCCTCTTATGTGTTGGTTCGCGTTTCTCGCGATCGCCCGCTGGGGCCGGGCGCAGCCGTCAAAGGGAGGCATGGGTGGACGACCTTGAGGACGCCGGCGGGGTGGGCTCCGGTTTGCAGTATGTGCATAGCAGCATAGAATTGTGCGGCGCAACAAACGGAGGTATAAGCCCGGCCCCGAGTCTGACAGGGGACGGTCCGACACGGGAGGGTCTGACCGGGCGCGCGCTCGATGGCCGCCAAGGAACGGAGACACCGATGCAGCATTTCCATGCCGGAAACCGTCACAAGATCAAAGACGCCCCGCCGAACACCTGGGCGACGGTGCACAGCGGCGACGTCGTGACCCGGAGCGAACTCGCGCGCCGCGGCTTTCACCTCATCGACATGAGCGGCGAAGTCTGGACCATGCGCCGCGGAGGCTAGACCGGGCGGGTCGATCCGAAATGGCGCCGCAACCCATTGGAATCGCGAGAAACCGAATCCAAAAACGGCAGGCCGGACCGAGCCGCCTTGGGCGAGACGCCGGCGGCCGGCTCAATCCTCCCCGAGATCGTCGAACGCCGCCCGGTCGACCCCATTGCCGATCAGGATCTCCCGCTTTCCTGAGTGGTTGGGCGCGCTGACGACGCCTTCCTTCTCCATCCGCTCGACCAGGGAAGCCGCCTTGTTGTAGCCGACCGAGAGGCGGCGCTGGATATAGCTCGTCGACACCTTGCGATCGCGCAGGACGATATTGACCGCGCGGTCGTAGTAGTCGGCGGATTCCTCGGCGTCCATCGAGCCGGGAGAGGGCAGGGGGGCCTCTTCGTCGTCGCCGCTTTCCTCGTCCTCCTCGGTGATCGCGTACAGG
>DATGHB010000311.1:0-4254 GCA_035308265.1 Roseiarcus sp. | reverse complement strand
CGCTCATCGGCGAGGATATTGCGCGCGTCGCGCTCTTTCTCGCCGCCGACGACAGCCGCATGGTCACCAAGCAGTCGATCACCGTCGATGCGGGGCTTCGATGAACGATAGCGTGAAGACGCTCGAGCCTGAGGCGCGCGGACGGGCGTTCGCCCTCGGCCTCAACCCTTATGGGCTCACCTATCATCTGGGGCTGCAGGGCGCGGGCGGCCCGCGCGCCAACCCCAGGGCCGCGGGCCTCGAAGGCTTCATCGCTATCGCGACCGAGCTTCGTGCGAAGGTCCTCGAAATCTACGACCCCTGGCTCCGGGCGCTGAGCGACGATCAGCTCCGCGCGCTCCGCGACCGGCTCATGAGCCACGGGATGACGCCCGTGGTCAGTTCGGGGCTGACGATGGGTCCGTTCGAAAGCGCGCTGCGCTCCGCCCGCATTCTCGACGCCAGGATCATCCGCCACGGCCTGACCTCGGTGCTGCGCGGCGACCGCCATGCGCTCGGCGAGAAGTGGAAAGGACTCGTCGCCGAGGTTCGCGCCGCGCTTGCCGAGCGGGGCCCGCGCGCGGCTGACGAAGGCAGGGTTCTCGCGATCGAAAATCACCAGGATTTCGGCAGCGACGAGCTGGCCGAATTCTGCGAGACGACCCGCGGCGTCGGGATTTGTCTCGACACAGGCAACACGTTTCCGGTCGCCGAGGCGCCGCTCGACTTCGTCCGCCGCGTCGCGCCCCATGTGGGCCATGTCCATCTCAAGGACTACCGGGTTCAGTTCACCGACGAGGGCTATCGCCTTGTCCGCTCCGCCATCGGCGACGGCGCCGCGCCGATCGCCGCGATGCTCGACAGCCTGGCCGCGCGCAGAGAGAAGCTGACGGCGGTCATCGAACCCGGCGCGCTCGAAGCGCGGCACGTGCGGCTTCTGCGCCCCGAATGGTGGAGCTTCTACCCGCTTAAAGTCGCGCCCGCGCTCGCCGCCTGTCTCGCCGCGGCCAGGGTCAATCGCCTCGCTGACGACGCCGATTACCGCACCCCCTGGGAGAAAGGCGAGGACTCAGGAATCGCCGATTATGAACTGGCCATGATCCGCCGCAGCGCCGCCAACATGCGCGCGATTGGCCTTGGGCACGAGATTGGAGCCTGACGAATGAGCAAAGAGCTTGCCAGCAGAATCGCTTTCGTCACCGGCTCGGGACGCGGGCTCGGGCGCGCGATGGCGGATCGTCTGGCCGAACTCGGCGCGGACGTGGCGATCCACGATCTCTCGCGGACCGCGCCAGCCGACTTTGGCGAAGCGTCCGATCTCGACGCTGTCGCCAGGACGATCGCGAGGCACGGCGGCAAGGTCGCGGCGGTGACCGGCGACATCGGCGACAGGGCGGCGATTGCGAACATGAAGCAGGAGATCGAGCGCAAGCTCGGTCGTGTCGACATCCTGGTCAATTGCGCCGGCGGCGACATCGGCGCCAAGGGCGGCAAGCCCGAGCCCAACGACGCGCTCGGCATTCCGCTCGAGGACATCAAGGCGCTCACCGAACGCAACTTCTATGGCACCGTCCTCGTCTGCCAGGCGTTCGTGCCGCCGATGATCGAGGCGGGAAGCGGATCGGTGATCAACATCGCCTCGGCTGCGGCGCAGTTTGGCGTCACGAACGGCGTCATCTATGCGGCGATCAAGGCGGCCATCGTCCACTATACCCGCTGCCTCGCGGCGGCCGTCCGGACCGAGGGCGTCCGGGTCAACGCGGTGAGCCCGGGCGCGACGAAGACAGCACGCTTCGAGGCGACACGGGTGGTCGATCCGAAAAAAATGGATTCGTCGATCAAGTCGCTCATCCGCTATGGCGAGCCGGAGGAGATGGCCGACGCGGTCGCCTTCCTCGCGGGGCCCCGAAGCAGATATATCAGCGGCCAGGTCCTTCGGGTCGACGGCGGCGAGACGCTGTTTCCGGGTTGAGGAAAGCCAACAACATCAGGAGGGTTTACGAAGTGCCGGACAGCAAGCGTTTCGAGGGAATGACCGCCATAGTGACGGGCGGAGCGTCGGGCATCGGCCTTGCGGTTGCGCGCCGGTTCATCGCCGAGGGCGGACGGGTGACCTTGTGGGACAGCGATCCGGCGAGGATCAAGGCCGCCGCCAGCGAACTCGGCGACAAGAGCAGGGCCGAGCGGGTCGATGTCGCCGATTCGAAAGACGTCGAGCGCGCGGCTGAGGCGAGCCACAAGGCGATGGGGCAGATCGACGCGCTCGTCTGCTCGGCGGGGGTGGCGGGCAAGAACGCCCAGACCATCGATTACCCGATCGATGAATGGAAGCGCGTCTTCGACATCAACATCAACGGCCTCTTCTATTGCAACCGTTCGGTCGCCAGGCACATGAAGGCGCGCGGCTACGGCCGCATCGTCAACATCGCCTCGATCGCCGGCAAGGAGGGCAATCCGGGCGCCTGCGCCTATAGCGCCTCCAAGGCCGCGGTCATCGGCTTCACCAAGTCGCTCGGCAAGGAGCTCGCCAAGGATGGCGTCACCGTCAATTCCGTCGCGCCCGCCGTCATCGACACGCCGATCCTCGAACAGGCCTCGGCGGCGCATATCGCCTATATGAAATCGAAGATCCCGATGGAGCGCTTCGGCACCGTCGAGGAAGCCGCGGCCCTCATTTGCTGGCTCATGAGCCGCGAATGTTCGTTCTCGACCGGCGCGTGCTATGACCTTTCGGGCGGGCGCGCCACCTATTGAGGCTCTCTTGAGCGGCGAGGACGCGCGCGAACGGACCCATGCCTCCGCCGGGGCGGGCGATCTGATCGAGCCTCTGCGCCGCATGGGCCTTCTCAGAGCCGGCGAACGCCCCCGGATCACGCCGCTGACCGGCGGTGTGTCGTCGGACATTTCGCTCGTTGAAGCGGGCGGGCGGCGGTTCTGCGTCAAGCGCGCGCTGCCGCGGCTCAAGGTCGCAGCGCTCTGGGAAGCGCCGGTCGAACGCAACGCGGCGGAGGCGGCGTGGATGCGCGCGGTTCAGCGCTGGCTGCCCCGCGCCGTTCCGCGCCTTCTCGGCGAGGATGCGCAATCGGGCGCGTTCGCGATGGAGTATCTTAAGCCCGAGGATCATCCGTTGTGGAAGACCGAGCTTCTCGCCGGAATCGTGGACGTGGATTTCGCCGCCGCGGTCGGGCGTGATCTTGGCCTCATCCATGCACGCAGCGCGGCCGATCCCGGCGTCCCGGCGGCGTTCGCGAACGACGCCACCTTCGAGGCGATCCGCATCGAGCCCTACCTGCGCGCGACGGGCCGCGCCCATCCCGAGCTCGCCGCGCGCTTCGACGAGCTTGCGCGCACGACGCTCACGACGAAGCGCGCGCTGGTCCACGGCGACGTGAGCCCGAAGAACATCCTGCATGGGCGCGACGGGCCGGTGTTCCTCGACGCCGAATGCGCGTGGTTCGGCGATCCGGCCTTCGATCTCGCCTTCTGCCTCAATCATCTCTTGCTCAAGGGCGCGCGCGAGGGCGCGGACCGCGCGCTCTATTGCGTAGCCTATTCGGCGCTCGCTCGCGCCTATTTCGCTGAGGTCCGCTGGGAGAGCGCGGACGATCTCGAAAGGCGCGCGGCGGCCCTCCTGCCGGCTTTGTTCCTCGCCCGGATCGACGGCAAGTCGCCGGTCGAATATCTCACGCGCGAGAGCGAGCGCGAGTCGGTGCGCCGAACAACCGCGCCGCTGATCTTGCGTCCGCCGCGTCGCCTGATGGATGTCGCCGACGCATGGGAGCGCGCCCGATGAGCGAGCCGGTCATCCGATCCCTGGCCGCGCGGCGCATCTGGGACTCGCGCGGCCGGCCGACCATCGAAGCGGAAATTGCCTTGGCCGACGGCGCCGTGGGCCGCGGAATTGCGCCTGCCGGCGCTTCGCGCGGCGCCCGCGAGGCGATCGACAGGCGCGATGGAGGCAAACGCTTCGGCGGCTTCGACGTCAAGGACGCGCTGCAAGGCATCCGCTCCGAGATCGCGCCCGCTCTCATCGACCTCGATCCGTTCGATCAGGCTTCAATCGACGCGAGGCTCATCGCGCTTGACGGAACGCCGAACAAGGCGAGGCTTGGCGGCAACGCGCTGACCGCGGTCTCGCTCGCCGTGCTTCATGCAGCCGCAGCAAGCCGCGGCCTTCCGCTCTGGCGCCATTGCCTAGGCGATGAGCCCGCGATCATCCCGCTGCCGGAAATCCAGATTTTTGGCGGCGGCGCTCACGCCGGACGGCGGACCGAC
>DATGHB010000310.1:0-3332 GCA_035308265.1 Roseiarcus sp. | reverse complement strand
GAGCGCTCGTCGTCATATTCGAGAAAGAAGCCGTCGATCTTCATCTCGTTGAGCAGGATCTCGGCCACCGGCTCATAGCCGCCCTGCGCCACCCAGGCGCTCTTGAAATTGCCCCGGCAGAGATGGACGCAGACCGTCATGCCGGCCGGCCGGTCGCGGATCGAATCGTTGATGAGCCGGCAATAGAGCCGCGTCAGCGCGTCCGGGTCGTCGCCGCGGGCCTTGGTGCGGGCGCGAATATCCGGATCGCAGAGATAAGCGAGATTGGTGTCGTCGAATTGAAGGTAAGTGAGCCCGCGCGCCGCGAGATCGGCGACCTCGGCGCGATAGGCGGCGGTGAGATCGTCGTAGAAAGCCTCGAGGTTCGGATAGACCGCCTCGCTGATCGCCTCGCGCCCGCCGCGGAAGTGCAGCATCGAGGGCGCAGGGATGCACACTTTCGGCGTCCGCGTCGTCGTTGTCTTGAGGAAATCGAAGTCCGGCCCCTGGATCGGCCCGACCCACTTGACCTTGCTGCCCACATGCATGGTCGGCGGCTTGAACCCGACCTCAGTCCCATTGTCCTTCCGGAACTTGGCGACGAATTCGCCATAATGGGTCTCGACGCCCTCGAGGCGCTCGAGAAAATCGACATGAAAATAAGTGCGGCGGAACTCGCCGTCGGTCACGCCCTTGAGGCCCACATTCTCCTGAGCGCGCACGACCTCGCGGATGCACTCGTCCTCGATTGCATGCAGTTCGGCGGCCGGAAGCTCGCCGGCGGCGAAGCGCTCGCGCGCCTGTCTCAGCCGCTCGGGGCGAAGATAGCTGCCGACATGATCGGCTCGAAACGGCGGACGGGGCATCCTCTCTCCTCGGGCGTTCCTGATGCGGGCTTCCATGTGTCACGACCCCTGCGGGTTGGCAACCGGCGGGCGGCGGACCTCGGATCAAGGATAGCGCAGGGGGCCGCGCGCCCACATGAAGGACTCGCAGCCTTGGACCGCACGACAGGCGAGACCAAAACTGGATGAAGGAAAAGCGTCATGGACAAGGATGCGAAAGAGCGCTTCGACCGCGTCGCTTTTGAGCCGTTCGAGCCCGCCCAGCACGCGGACGCCCAGGAGCGGATCGCCCATGCCCTCGAATATATCGCGGCGCAGTTGGGCAAGATGAACGAGCGCGCCCGGCGGAAGGGGAAGGGAAGCGGAAACGCGTCGCCCGCCGCGCCCCTCACCCAGGAGCAAGCGCGTCGATGAGCGGCGTCTTCGAGAGCACACGCGCGCCCTTCTCCGTGATCGCCACCTGCTGCTCGAGCTTGATCCCGTCCGGCCCGCCCGCCTCGCCAATGTAGCTCTCGATCGAAACGACCATATTCGCCTCGAACACGCCGTCGTATCCCCAATCCTCCCAGTCGGCCGGATAGGCGACGGACGGATATTCGTCGACGAAGCCGCACCCGTGCAGCATCATCATGTAGCGGTTCGGAACGTATTCGTCGGGAACCGGCCAGCACCTCTCCGCGAATTCGCGGAAGGTTAGACCCGGGCGCAATAGCTCGGTGTTGAACAGGACCTGCTCGGTGGCGAGCTCGTAGAGCCTCCTGCGCCGGTCGCCGGGCTTTCCCCCGGGGCAGATCCAGCTTCGCGAAATGTCGGCGAGATAGCCGAAGGGGCCGACGAGATCGGTGTCGAACCCGACCACGTCGCCCGCCTCGATGACGCGGTCGCTCGATTCCTGGAACCACGGGTTGGTGCGCGGCCCCGACGACAGGAGGCGGCACTCGATCCACTCGCCGCCATGGGCGATATTGGTCTCGTGCATGAGCGACCAGAGCTGATTTTCCGTGATCCCAGGCTTGAGCGCCGCGCGCATCCTCGCGACCGCGAGGTCGCAGACCTCCATCGCCGATTGCAGACAGGCGATCTCTTCGGCCGACTTCACCATCCGCGCCTGCTCCATCGCTTCCTGTGCGTCGAAGAGCTGCACGCCGTGGCTCATGAGCCGCATGGCGCCGAGAGGATCGCAGCGATCGACGGCGAGGCGCCGGTTCCTGCCGCCGTAGCGGCGCAGCAGGCTTTCGATCTCGTCGGCCCAAAGGCGCGCTTTCTCCTCCGTCCTGGGCCCCGCCAGGAAATAGATCCACGGCGTACAGGGCCGTACCTCGTCCACGACCGGCGAACCGGCCGTGACATGCCGGGAGGAGGTGAACTCGAACAGAATGACCGGTCCGTCGGCGGCGACGAACGCATAGCGGCTCGGAGCGTGGGTGGTCCAGACCGCCATGTTTCGCGTGCCGGTCGCATAGCGGAGATTGATCGGGTCGGAGAGGACGGCGGCGGCGTAGTCGCGCTCGCGCAATTCGGCGCGAAGCCGCCCGAGGCGGTAGGCAAAGAGAGCGCCCTGATCGACCTTCGCCACCCGCGCGAGAATCCCGGGATCGATCGGCGCCGGCTCGCGTGCTCCGCCGTCGCGGGGTTGAACGGCCATCCTCAGGAGCCGGCTGTCGTGGCGGGACGTGTCGTGCTGCATGGCGCGCCTCCTCGCCGGAATCGTCCGGGCGCGCCGGCGATTGCGGCCTGAAGCGGACGAAGGGGATCTTTGTGGCGGAGTATACCGGGCGCGCGCCGTTGCGCCACAGCCTTTGGCAGGCTTGCGCTCAAGACCCGAGAGCGCCACATAATCGGCGAAGGGTCTCGCCGAGCAGCGAGAAGCGGGCATGACGATTGGGTCTGAACAATGCTCTATGCCGTGTCCGCCAGGCTCGTTGCCGATCGCGCGCGCGAATTCCACGCGCGTCTTACCGATGGCGGCATCGCCGCGCAGCGGCCCGACGGCGCCGAGATCGTCGCCGCGATGAAGCGTGCGCGCGTCGCGCCGGACGGCACGGTGCGCTGGACCGAAACCTGCTTCTGCCCCACGCCGCTCAAGCATGAGCGCGCCACCGTGTTCGACCGCTATTTTACCGCTATTGAGACGAGGGTCATCGACAAGCCTGAAACCTTTGACGGCGCGCCGCTGATGGACCGGCTCGCCGCGCCGTAGACCCTCGCTTGTCATCAGCAGCTTCGGGTCCTAAATGGCGAGGGTTTCCGGAACGGCCCGGCGCTATGACGGGCGACGGCCGGCCCTCTTTACTCAGGTTGCGCGATGACCATTGAGAGCGAACCACTGACCATCGATGTCGTCAGCGACGTCGTCTGCCCCTGGTGCTATGTCGGCGAGAAGCGCCTCGAGGCGGCGCTGGCGGAAGAGCCGCAACCGGTCACGCTGCGCTGGCGGCCCTATCAGCTCGACCCGACGATCCCCGCGGGCGGCCTGGACCGCGCCGAATATATGGAAAGAAAATTCGG
>DATGHB010000309.1:0-2153 GCA_035308265.1 Roseiarcus sp. | reverse complement strand
CCGGTCAAGTGCGAGGCGCGAATGGCGCTTCCTTGAAGCAGCGCGCGCAGAGCCGCGGCGGCTTCGATCTGGCCCTGATGGCGCCTGAGCGCATGGATGCGCGGGTCGAACGGGGCATCCGAGCCGCGCGCGCCGTCGGTCGACAGCGCGCCGGCAGCGAGAGCGGAGCGGAACACGGTCTCGGCCATGAACAGGCCGGCGAGCGCATTGGCGGTGGAGAATTGCGTGCCGTTGATGAGCGCGAGCCCTTCCTTGGGCTGAAGCGCGAGCGGCTTGAGCCCGGCTTCGGCGAGCGCGGCCTCAGCGGGCATGATCCGATCGCCGATGCGAGCTTCGCCGACGCCGATCATCGCCGCCGCCATATGCGCGAGCGGCGCGAGATCGCCCGACGCGCCGACCGATCCTTGCGATGGGATGACTGGAGTTACGCCGCGCCCGAGCATGGCCTCGATGAGCTCGAGCGTTTGCGGCCGAACGCCCGACGCGCCCTGAGCGAGCGAGCCGAGCTTCAGCGCCATCATGAGCCGCGTGGTCGCGACCGACGCCGGCTCGCCGACGCCCGCGGCGTGCGACAGCACGATGTTGCGCTGAAGCTGGGCCAGGTCTTGCGCCGCGATGCGCACGCTCGCCAGTTTGCCGAAGCCGGTGTTGACGCCATAGACCGGCTCGCCGCGAGCCAGAATCCGCTCAACCGCGGCGGCGCTCGCGGCCACCCGCGCGCCGCATGACGGGTCGATGGCCACTGGCGCTCCGTCAAGAACCGCGCGCCAGTCGGCGAGCGAGGCTTCGCCCGGCCGGATGACGACGGTCATCGTCCCCTCCAGACGCGCTTGTGCAGCGGGTTGAAGCCGAGCCGGTAGACAAGCTCGGCTGGACGCTCGATGTCCCAGATCGCCAGGTCGGCCCATTTGCCGGCTTCGAGAGTCCCTGTCTCATTGGCGAGGCCGAGCGCGCGCGCCGCGTTGCGGGTCGCGCCGGCGAGGCATTCGTCGATGGTGAGCCCGAACAGGGTCGCCGCCATGTTGAGCGCGAGCAGGAGCGAGGTCAGGGGCGATGTGCCCGGATTGGAGTCGGTGGCGACGGCCATGGGCAGGCGAACTTTACGCATAAGCTCGACCGGAGGCGCGTGGCGTTCCTTGAGCACGTAATAGGCGCCGGGCAAAAGCACGGCGACGACGCCGGCGCGCGCCATCGCGGCGAGGCCCGCCTCGTCTGCATGTTCGAGATGATCGGCCGACAGCGCGCGGAACTTGGCGGCGAGCGCGGCGCCGCCGGAGTTCGACAACTGGTCGGCGTGCAGCTTGACCGGAAGCCCCGCGCGGCGGGCGGCCGCGAACACGCGCGCGATCTCGTCGGGGGTGAAGGCGATTGTCTCGCAAAACCCGTCCACCGCGTCGATCAACCCTTCGCTCGCCAGCGTCGGGATCATCGTGTCGGCGACAGCGGCGACATAGGCGTCGCGCTTGCCGGCGAATTCAGGCGGCAGCGCATGCGCGCCGAGGAAGGTCGCGCGGATCGCGACTTGGCGCACCTGGCCAAGCCGGCGCGCAACGCGAAGCGATTTGCGCTCGGCTTCGAGGTTGAGCCCGTAGCCGGATTTCACTTCGACCGTGCCGACGCCCTCCGCGATCAGAGCGTCCAGGCGCCCGAGCGCCGAGGCTGCGAGGTCGTCTTCGCTCGCGGCGCGGGTCGCGCGCACTGTCGAAAGAATGCCGCCGCCTTCGCGGGCGATCTGTTCGTAAGTCGCGCCGGCGAGTCTCAGCTCGAATTCATGCGCGCGATTCCCCCCGTAGACGAGGTGGGTATGGCAGTCGATGAGGGCGGGCGTGATCCACCGAGCTTCGCAATCGACGATCCGTCCGGCGGCGGGCGCGGCGGACGGAAGCTCGGCTTCAGGGCCGGCGAAAACGATTCGGCCGTCGCGCGCGGCAATCGCGCCGGGTTCGACGATCCCGAGCCCCGTGCGCCCCTCGGCGAGGGTTGCGAGCCGGGCGTTGAGCCATACGGCGTCGGGACGATCGCCGTCGCGTGTTTGAACCATGGCGCTTGACGGCTTAGACCTAACCGTTCGAAAGGCAAGCGGCCGGAGGGCCTGAGGCCGATCGCAGGAAGCGGAGGCCGGCTTTGCCCATCCTTCATGCCGCAAGGGCGCT
>DATGHB010000308.1:0-3933 GCA_035308265.1 Roseiarcus sp. | reverse complement strand
CAATCCCTTCTCCGATCCGGCGCGCGGCGAGCAGCGCGCCGCGATCATGGTCTCGGACAATGTCGATCGGGTGATGGCGGCGGGCGCGGGCTCGAACGGCGGCATCTTCAAGGCGATGGCCAACCTGCCGGGCGCGGCGGCTTTCGGCGTCGACACCAACCAGTGCCCGCAGGCGCCAGGCCTGGTGATGGACAATGTCGAGAAGCACACGGACGTTGCGATCGAAAAGGGCGTCGCCGGCATCTTCAAGGGCGACCAGCCGCAGGTGGTGGCGCTGGGTCTGGCGGAGGACGGCATGAATCTCACCGGCCTCGGACCGGGCGTCGACAAGTCCGGCTGCCTGATCGCCAAATATCCCGACGTGATCGAGAAGGTGAAGGCGCTCAGCGGCGAAATCGTCTCGGGCAAGCTCAAGATCGAAGATCCGATGAAGCTCGCCAAGTAGGCCCGCGGCCTTCGATGGCGGACATCGAACTCCGGGCGATTGGCATCGTCAAGCGCTACGGGCCGCTCATTGCCAACGACCACATCGACCTTGAGGCCGCTCGCGGCGAAACGCATGCCATCATGGGGGAGAACGGCGCCGGCAAGTCGACCCTGATGTCGATCCTCTATGGCATGCAGGCGCCTGACGAGGGGAGGATCATCCTGCGCGGAGCGGAGGTCCGTTTCCGCTCGGCTCTCGATGCGATCGCGCTCGGCATGGGAATGGTCCACCAGGCCTTCCGGCTCTTCAACTCGCTCTCCGTGTGGGAGAACGTGGTCTACGGGCGCGAGCCGAAGAGGCTCGGCCTCATCGACCGTTCCGCGGCGATCGCGGAAGTCGGCGCGCTTGGACGGCGCTTCCATCTCGAGGTTGACCCGGCCGCTATCGTTGGCCGGCTTTCGGTCGGGGTCCGTCAGCGGGTGGAGATCCTGAAGGCGCTCTACCGCGACGCGAAAATTCTGATCCTCGACGAGCCGACCGCGGTCCTCACGCCGCAGGAGCGGGACGGCCTGTTCATAGTCATCCGCAACCTGACCTCGGCAGGGCGCACGGTCCTCTTTGTCACCCACAAGCTCAACGAGGTGATGGCGATCAGCGACCGTGTCACCGTGCTGCGCGACGGCAGGGTCGCCGCCCGGATGATAACCGCGGAAACGTCCCCGCGCGAGATCATCCGTGCGATGACCGGGCGGGGCGTCAACCTGACGGTCAGCAAGGGCCCGCCGAGACCAGGCGCCGTCGTGCTCGAGGTCGAGGGTCTTGACGTGGGCGACCGTCTCAAGCCCATCGTCGCCAACGCGAGCCTCACGGTTCGGGCCGGCGAGATCGTCGGTGTGGCCGGCGTCGCAGGCAATGGCCAGAGCGACCTCATCGAGGCGCTGACCGGACTGCGCACGCCCGACGCCGGGCGGGTGAAGATCGCCGGAAAAGACGTCACCTCGCACGACGTCGCCGGTCATCGCGAAGCGGGCCTCGCCTATATTCCCGAGGACCGCGCCTCAACTGGCGCGGCGCTCGAGGCCTCGGCGGCGGACAATCTGGCGATGGGCTTTCAGCGCATGGCCCCGCTCGCTCGCGGGCCCTTCATCGACTACCGGGCCGTTGCGGCGCAGGCCCGGCGCCTCATCGAGCGCTTTGGGATCAGAATCGGGAGCGAAGGGCAGCCGGTCGCATCGCTTTCCGGAGGAAACCTCCAGAAGATGGTGGTCGCGCGCGAGCTTGCGCACGAGGCGCCGCTCCTCATCGCCGAGCAGCCGACGCGCGGCCTCGACATCGGCGCGATCGAGTTCATCCATTCTCTCCTGATCGCCGAACGCGACCGGGGGCGGGCGACGCTCCTTGTTTCCGCGGAGCTCGCCGAGATCATGGCGCTTTCCGACCGCATCCTGGTCATGTTCGAAGGCCGCATCCTCGCCGACATCAAGGCGGATGAGGCGGACGAGGAGACGCTGGGCCTGATCATGGCCGGCCGCCTGAAGGAGGCCGCGTGACCGCGCGTGGCGAAATGGAAGCGCCGCGCTCGCGCATTTCCGGCGTCGATTGAGAGGCGCCCGTTGTGGACCTCACACCAACGGCTCCGTCAACTGACTCACGGAACCGTCTGCAACCGATGATACTAACGTCGTTGCGTCCGACCGGCTCGCGTCCTCCACCATGCTTCGCATGGTCCCCCTCCCGCGCTGCGCGGGTGAGGAAAGGGCGCGGAAGTCCGCCGAGCCTGTCCTCCCTTGCCGCGCAGCGGCGGGGGAGGGGGACCGGCCGAAGGCCGGTGGAGGGGGAGGCGCGCTTGTAGCATGAGCGCGTCGTCCGGCCATCCCATGCCACGCATCCCGGCGGTCCCGCTCGCCATCCTGACCGGTGCGCTCATCGGCGCGCTCCTGATCCTCGTCTCGGGCCACAATCCGGCGGCCGCCTATTGGGCGATCCTCAACGGGGCGCTCTCGCCCGGGAACCTGCCCGATACGCTGAACTGGGCGACGCCGCTCGTCGGCATGACGCTGGTCGCCGCGCTGCCGTTGCGCGGGGGCATGGTCAATCTCGGCGGCGACGGACAGCTCGTGGTCGGCGGTCTCGTGGCCGCGCTCATCCCGCTCTATCTGCCCGCGCCGGGACCGCTCGCCGCGATCACGGCCATCCTTGGCGCTATGCTGGCCTCCGGCCTCTATGCCTCGCTCGCCGCGCTTGGCGAGATCCGGTTCGGCGTCCCGATGCTGATCTCGAGCCTGCTGCTCTCCTATCCGGCTGTCGGCGTCGCATCCTACATCGTCGGCTTTCCGCTGCGCGACAGGACGACCGGCCTCGCCGAGACGGCGATGATCCCAATGGCCTCGCGGCTGCCGGCGATCGCCGGCCCGCTCAACGTCGGCCTCATTCTGATTGCGATCGCAGCCGCCGCCTTCGTTTTCTATGACCGCAGGACGGTCGGGGGCTATGAACTCAGGATGCGCGGGCTCAACCCGCGATTTGCCGCCTACGGCGGGGTGAGGCTCAATTCGCAGACCATGCGCATCATGTTCGCGAGCGGCGCGATCGCCGGGCTCGTCGGCGCGATCATCGTGCTGGGCTCGCAATTCCGCTTTCAGGACGGGGCGCTCGTTACGCCCGCCTACACCTGGTCCGGCCTGATGGCCGCCCTGCTCGCCGGCGGCGAACCGCTCGGCGCCATTGGCGCCGGCCTCTTCTTCGCCATTCTCCAGAATGGCGGCTTCGCCATGCAGCGCGAGACCGCCATTCCGCGCGTTCTCACCATGGCGGTGCAGGCCATCATCATCCTGTTCCTCGCGATCCGCCACGGCGCCGGGCCCCGTTCGCCATGATGGGCTTCATCACTCCGGCCCTGGTCAATTCCGCTGTCCAGGCGATGACCCCGATCCTGCTCGCCGCCCTTGCCGGCGTGCTCTGCGGCCGCGTCGGCGTCTTCAACATGGCGATGGAGGGCCAGCTTCTGGTCGGCGCCTTCGGCGCGGTCGTCGGCAGCTATTTCCTCGGCAGCGCGTTGGGCGGCGTCGCGGTCGCGGTCGTCGCGACGGTCGTCTTCTCGCTCATCCTCGCCTATGGCGCGACGGTGTTCCGCGGCGATCCCGTCGTGATCTGCATCGGCATGAATCTGCTCGCCTCCGGTCTCACCGCCTTTCTCCTGCGCCAGATCTTCGGCGTCTCGGGAACCTTCAGCGATCCGGCGATCGTCGGGCTCCACCATATCCACATTGACGCGATCGGCGCCATTCCGTGGATCGGCTGGATTTTCTCACGCCAGACGGCGGTCACCTGGGCGTCTTGGTTTCTGGTCGCGATCGTCACCATCGTGATGTTCTTGACCCCGGTGGGCTTGCGCCTGCGCGGGGTCGGGGAGGATGCGGGCGCGGCCGAGACGATGGGCGTCGACGTCTTGCGCTATCGGATCGTGACGGTGCTCATCGCAGGCGCGCTGGCCGGGCTCGGCGGCG
>DATGHB010000307.1:0-17910 GCA_035308265.1 Roseiarcus sp. | reverse complement strand
CTCCGAGATTCTGGCGCAAGGAAACCCTCGAGCCGATCCTTGCCCGATGGCGGGAGGCGCACCCCGCCCCTCCGCCGCAGCCGCCGCCGATCTGTAGGGGGCCCTGAGCCTTGCGGGCAAATGACGAAGACCGGGCCCGCTTCGGGCTGGCGGGAGATCGACGAGACGGCTCGAAAGGACGCCCTGGGGCGCGCTGGAAACGGGCGCGATCGACCCGTTCGGGAATCTGATCCGCTTTTGCGAACTCATCGACAAACGGTAACCCAGGCCCTCCGGGCTAATTTAGAATGGGCCAGACGGAAGCAAAAGCTGCAGCCGCCAGTCCTGCTCCGCCGCTCAGATCATGCGGGGCTTGTGGCTATGGATCAGGCGCGGCCGCCTATGGATCGGACGCCTGTGGATCGGACGCCTGTGGATCGGACGCTTGACCGCCTTGACCGGACGGGCCGCCGGCGCCGCCCGCGACAATTCCTCAATGATCAGCTCGTCGATCGCGGGAGCGTCGGACGGCCTGCAACTCGCGATCTTCTTGAGCTTTTCGAGCCCCTCGAAGTTTTCCTCGTCCAAGTCCAGCCTCAATTTGGCCATCGCCGCCCAAATGAGGAATGAGATCAACGAGAACAAACAGAACAAGCCGTATGCCTCTACAACCAGCGCAACCATTCGACCACCATTCCACCAAGGCCCCCGGCCCTGAACTCTTTTTTTCGAGAGAAGTTGTTACTTAAATAACAGGTTTCTCAAGCGTTAGAAATTAACAAAGATGTTGAGGTGACTGGTTGAGGACATTCACACTGTTCGCTTGTTTACACTGCTAACTGATGTGAAATTATCGTTAAAAATACCCCTTTGTCGCTTCACTTGCCTTGTTCGCAGTGTCAACTAGCGCTGTGCTAAGCGGCGGCCTCATGATCGTCGCCACCGAGCGGAGCGGCGGTCGCCGTCATCGACCTGGGAGGCCTGCCAGGCTCCACATTTATCGAAGCCTACGGTATCAACGACGCCGGGCAGGCGGTGGGGGAGAGCGTTGTCGACGGCGTCACTTACGCCGTGGAGTGGAACGGCGGCAGCATCATCAACCTGGGGCCTGGCGTCGCCTACGGTATCAACGACGTCGGTCAGGTGGTGGGACAGCGTCCGGTCCCTGAATCTTCGACCCGGGCAATGACGCTGCTCGGCTTTGCCGGGTTGGCCTTCGCTGGTTATCGCAGAGCGAAAGCAGGCCCCGCAACGCTCGCGCGCTCCATACATGGTCGGAACGAACCCCCGGCGGGGTTGCGCCGCTGATAGCGCGGCGGGTTGGTCAGCGCGGCTCGAGCGTCCTCGCGAGCTCAGCCTCGAGCTCGGCGATCCGCCTGCGCAGCGTCTCGCTTTCGACATGCGCGTAAGCGATCCCCGCCTCGTGGGCGAGGCTGCCGAGAAGATGGCGCTCATTCCCGTCGAGATCGGTGCCGGCTTCATGCCCGCCATAGAGGACAACCGCGTAGCAATGGCGCGCATTGCCGACCGGCGCGGCGAGCACCGGTCGCGCGACGTCGTGCGGAAGCCCGGCTCGCAAGGCGTGGGCGGCGCTGGCCGCATCGAGGCCATAGGGCTTTCGCCTGAACCTTCCGGCGAGCAAGGCGTCGTCGCCCGCCAGCGTGTCGGCGTCGCCGGCGTCCCATCCGGCGCTGAGGCGGCGGCGGAATACGCCATCCTCATCGCGAAACACCGCCGCCGAAGCGAGCTTGAGCGAACGCATCGGCTCGTGCACCAACAGGCGCTCGATCTCCGCCACGCTGCCGGACTGCAGGATGGTCTCGCCCACCTCGGAGAGGCGCCGTTCGGCGCGGATGAACTCGCGGTCGAACAGCCGGTTGACGAGCTCGGTCGCAAACTCATGCCCGCGCGCGATCAGGTAGACCAGCGCCGACGCGACCGCGAGCCACGCCCAGTAGGGTAGATGGATGTACTCGTCGATCGTCTCGATCTGCTTGTGCAGGAACAAGACCGGCACGCTGAGCAGGAGCCCGAGCACGGTCGCGCGGCGGAGCGGGATCGACACATTGACCACGGTCGGCCGCCGCACCGCCTCGACCACGAACAGGCACAGGATGCCGTTGACGAGGAAGAGAGCGGCTGCAACTTCCTCGGATGTCAGACCCGGGCCGAGCAACTCGTCGAACGCGGAGGTCTCCTGGGAGAGCTGGGCGAGCAAATAGGCCGGAAGGCCGATCAGGCAGCCCCAGATCACCCAGCGAATACGCTGATAGTCGCGGGGCGACAGGTCCCGCCGGCGCCCGAAAAGGATCGCCAGCGCGCCAGCGCCGACCGCAAAGCCGACCAGGAACAGGCCTCGCGCCCAGGCTTCGGTGGGATAACCGAAGACAGTCCCCATGCCGGGGAGCGCGACCAGAAAGAACACGATCGCCAGGGCCGGCAGCGCGCGCTCGATCGTCCGCCATCGGCGTTCGGCCCGATCGACCGGCGCCCTCAGCGCAAACACGAGGAGCCCGGTATAAGCGGCGGCCTGCATCACAAGAGAAATGGCGTCATTCGCCAGAAGCGCCACTGGCCAAAGCTGAAGCCAGGCCCAAAACTGGAACGCCTCGCCGGGATTGAACTGGATCACATAGACGAAGAAGCCCCAGGTCATGGCCCCGGGGCGCGTCCACACCAGCCACGCCGCGCCGAGCACGACCAGGATCCCGGCGAGCGTGCTCAGCGCCACCACGAGGTCCAGCAGGCTGTTAGCGGGGCGCGGCTCAGCGGTGAGCCTGATCTCGCGCGCCGGGCGCTCCCCCGCCGCGGCGATGAAGAGCGTCGCCTCGCGTCCCGGCATGACGTAGTTGACGCCGGCCCATTGCGCCAGCATGCTCGCGCAGACCAGGGTGTCGACGGGCGCGCAACGCATCGCGACGAGATCGAGCCGATCTCCGACCCTGAGGCCCGCCCGCCACGCCGGCGAATCCTCCTGGCTGGCGAACGGGCGCTGGACATCGTAAATCACCCCGTCGCCGTTGGTGGCCATACCGAACGATCCCAGCGGGCGAACCACCCGGAGAAAGTCGGGCGCGACCATCGCCAGCGCGTAGATCGTCAGAAGCAAGAGGGCGACGCGGCCGAAGAGGCTCGCGCCGTTTCGCTCACCCATCAACCGGTTCTCCGCGGGGCACGTCGAGGACCTCCCTCAGCCGGCGCAGGTCTTTGTACATGATCCGCGTCGCGTCATAACGCTCGGTGAAAGCATCGCGCGCGTAATGCGGAATCGCGCCGGCGAGTTCGTAGCCAAGCGAGCGATAGAGCGCTTCCGCCGCGTCGCCCGCGGTGTCGAGGGTGAGGAGCCAGCGGCCCTCCTTAGCCGCACGGCGCTCGATCGCCTCCATGAGCGCGCGCCCGACGCCGGCGCGGCGATAGCCCGGATCGACCAGCACCTTGGACACTTCAGCGTGGTGGCGTTTGCTCGGCATGGAATCGAGATCGAGCTGCGCCGTTCCGGCGATCTTGCCGCTGAGGGTCGCGATGAGGACGAGCCTCGCCCCCGCCGCGTGCGGCGGAGCGACCCTGGTCAGCCAATAGGCGCGTGCTTCGTCGCGGTCGAACGGCATGACGAAGCCGATGCTCGCGCCCTCGCCCACGCAAGCATGCAGGATCCTGGCGAGCGGTTCGACAACTTTGGCGAAGGCCGCGGGATCGAGCGCTTCGACATTGATGGCCTGGATGCTCATGACGCCTCACCGCAGAACGAGAAGAAAGCGGCGCGCCGGCCGGTTGCGACAGGATGGCCGGCCCGGATTTGCCGCGCCGTCTCCATTCTGCACATTGTGGCGCCCTGAAACAGAATGGCGCATTGGCCGGCGCACCCGCCAAAGTAGGGAAGGTTGGGAAAGATGAGAATTCTCGTGGTCGGAGCGGGCGCGGTCGGCGGCTATTTCGGCGGGCGTCTCCTGCAGGCGGGCCGCGACGTGACGTTCCTGGTTCGGCCCCGCCGGGCCGCCGAACTCGCCAAACACGGCCTCATGATCCGCAGCCCGGTCGGCGATTTCCATCGCCCTTCGCCCCCGACCGTATTGCAGGAGGGCCTCGCCGGGCCGTTCGATCTCGTAATCCTGAGCTGCAAGGCCTACGATCTCGATGGCGCGATGGCGTCATTCGCCGGCGCGGTCGGCCCGGCGACTGCTATTCTTCCGCTGTTGAACGGCATGCGGCATCTCGACGCGCTTGCCAAACGCTTCGGGGCCGAACGCGTGCTCGGCGGGCAATGCGCCATCTCCACGACTCTCGGCGACGACGGCGCCATCGTCCATCTCAACGACTGGCATGCGCTGAGCTTCGGCGAACTCGACGGTTCCCGCTCGCGGCGGATCGAGACGATCGCGTCGGCGATCCTCAACGCCGGCTTCGACGCGCGGCTCAGCGACGAGATCAAACAGGACATGTGGGAGAAGTGGGCGCTCATCGCGACCGCTGCGGGAATAACCTGCCTGATGCGAGCGTCGATCGGCGACATTGTCGCCGCCGGCGCCGTGGATCTCGTGACCGGGCTTCTCGAGGAATGCGCGTCGATCGCCGCCGCCCAGGGCTTTCCCCTGCGCGGGCCGGCGCTCGAGCGGGCGCGAACGGCGATGACCGTCTCGGGATCCCCTTTCAAGGCCTCGATGCTGCGCGACATCGAAACCGGCAAGCGGGCCGAAGGCGACCAAATTCTTGGCGATCTCCTCAGCCGCGCCGGGAAGCCGCGCGAGCCTTCGCTGCTGCGGATCGCGACGCTCCATTTGCGGGCCTATGAAGCGGGGCGGAAAGGCGCCGAGACCGCCGCCAAGCCGTAACGCTTGCGTCGCGGAGCGGCTTGGTATATCCGCGACCGCTCCCCCCCGTGAGCATTGAAGGAGAGAGCGCCTTGGCTGAGGCCGCGCCGATCAACTGGACCAATGCGATGACGCTCATCAGCGTCGCCATTCTCGTGGGCACGGAGCTGGTGGGCGCCGGGGCCGCGGCGGGCTGGGCGATCGGCGGCCTGTTCCAGCTTGGCTTGACGATCACCCGCATGCTGGAAGGCCTGCTCATTCTGAGCGCGCTGACCGGGCTCTTCTATTTCCTGCGCGCGGCGGTCGCGCACGAGCCGATCCGCGGCTAGCCGGCCGGGCTTGGGGCGCGCGGGCGAGGCCGCTCGCCTTCCTCGATCGCGTTGAAAACCGATCGGATCGCCCGCGCGGCGGCGTCAGGCGCATGGGCATCGCGCAACGGCGGAGTGGCAATGACCGGGACCAATCGGGGAAGCGCGCTCCTCATCGATTTGGACGGAACCCTGACCGATCCGGCCGAAGGCATCGTTGGCTGCTTTCGTCTGGCCCTTGAGGCGATGGGGCGAAGTGCGCCGCCGGCCGCGGAACTGACCTGGATCATCGGCCCGCCGCTGCGTGGGTCGTTCGCCCGCTTGCTCAGCGAAAGCGGCGATCCGGAGGCGGCGATCGAGATCTACCGCCGGCGCTATTCGACCGTGGGGCTGTTCGAGGCTGCCGTCTATGACGGTGTGAACCAGGCGCTTCATGACCTGCGCGCGGCGGGGACACGATTATTCCTGTGCACCGCGAAGCCTGCGGTCTATGCGGAGCGCATTCTCGCCCGCTTCGACCTTAAGCGCCATTTCGAGGCGGCTTACGGCGACGAACTCGATGGCCGCTACCAGGACAAGGGCGATCTCATCGCGCGCATCCTCGATGAGCAGGAACTCGAGGCCGACGAATGCTGCATGTGGGGCGACCGCGAACATGACGTGCTTGCAGCGAGCCGGCACGGGATTCCGACCATCGGCGCGCTCTGGGGCTATGGCGGCGCCGATGAGCTTCGCGCCGCGGGCGCGGCCGCGCTGTGCAAGCGGCCGTCCGAGGTTCCAGCCGCCTTTCGGACGCTTCCGCGGCCCATGCGAGCGCGGGCGTCATGACCAGCGCCCCACCGCAACGGGTTTGCGGACCGAGCCCGGAAGGCGCGATCCCCGTAGCCCCTCGCGCCGAGGTCCGGCCGACGATTCTCTCCGCCCATGGCCTTTCCTGGGCCGACGACTACGCCTGGATGCGCGCGGACAACTGGCGCGAGGTGCTCCGCGATCCGCGCCGGTTGCCTCCCGACATCCGCGCGCTGCTCGAGGCCGAGAACGCCTACGCCGATGCGGTTCTGGCGCCGACGTTTCGCTTGCAGAGAGAACTCAAGCGCGAGATGCGCGCGCGCCTCAAGGAGGACGACAGCGAGCCGCCGCAAGTGGACGGGCCTTGGGCCTATTACTCGCGCTTCCGCTCAGGCGGCCAGCGCCGCATCTATTGCCGCAAGCGCCGCGAGGGCGGCTCTGAGACGGTGCTGATCGACGGCGACGCGCGCGCCGAGGGAAAGGCGTTCTTTCATCTGGCGAGCGCCCGCCATTCGCCCGATCATTCGAAATTCGCCTTCAGTTCCGACGACCTCGGCTCCGAGATCCTGACCATTGCGGTTCGGGACCTTGAGCGCGGGACCGACCTCGCCGACCGCGTCGCCGGGGCGACCGGAGACGTGGTCTGGACCCGCGATTCGCGGGCTTTTCTTTACGTCGAGCAGGACGAGAGCCACCGGCCCTGCCGCGTCATGCTGCACAGGCTCGGGACCGCGCAGACCGACGACGTCGAGGCGTTCGCGGAGGACGACCCGGCCTGGTTCATCGGCATCGAGCCGACCCGCCTCGGCCGCTCGGCCATCATTTCGGTGCACGGCCACGATTCCTCGGAAGCCTGGATCGTCGATCTCGACCATCCGGCGATCCCGCCCCGCCTCGTCGCGCCCCGCCGGCCGGGGTTCCGCTACGAGGTGATGGACCACGGCGACCGTCTCTTCATCCGCGCCAACGCCGGCGCGCCCGACTTCAAGATCGTGGCCGTTTCCCGGGACGCGCCCGACGAAAAGAACTGGCGCGAAGTCGTCGCCGAGCGCGCCGGCCGCTTCATCGCCGACGCGACGCTGTTCAGGGATCATCTCGTCCTCGTCACACGCGAGATGAGCCGCCCGCGCCTCGTGGTCCACGACTTGAACAGCGGCGAATCGCACGAGATCGCGTTTGACGAGGAGACCTACTCTCTGAGGCTCGAGCCGGTGTACGAATTCGAGACCTCCCTCATTCGCTTCAGCTACTCGTCGCCGGCCACGCCGCAGGAGACCTACGACTACGATGTCGTGAGCCGGCGCCGCACACTCGTCAAGCGGCAGGCCATGCCGCGCGGCTTCGACCCCAAAGCTTATGTCGCGCGCCTCGTCTTCGCGCCCGCCGATGACGGCGAGAGCGTGCCGGTCACGCTGCTTTACCAGCGGGGCGTGAAGCTCGACGGAACGGCGCCGCTCATCCTCACCGGCTATGGCGCCTACGGTTACGCCGCCGAAGCGAGCTTCTCCACCAACCGCTTCTCGCTGGTCGACCGCGGCTTCGTGTTCGCGATCGCCCATGTCCGCGGCGGCACGGACAAGGGCTGGCGCTGGTACGAGGACGGCAAGCTCGCCAGGAAGCCCAACACCTTCCGCGATTTCCTCGCCGTGGCGCGCTTCCTGATCGCCGAGGGCTTCACCGGCAAAGGGCGGATCGTCGCCCAGGGCGGCAGCGCCGGCGGCCTGCTCATGGGCGCGGTCGCCAATCTCGCGCCCGACCTGTTCGCCGGAATCATCGCCGACGTGCCGTTCGTCGATGTGCTGGCGACGATGCTTGACGCCAGCCTGCCCTTGACCCCGCCCGAGTGGCTCGAATGGGGCGATCCGATCCACGACAAAACCGCGTTCGAGACCATCCGCTCCTATAGCCCGATCGACAACGTGCGGCCGCAACACTATCCGGCGATTCTTGCGCTCGCCGGCCTGACCGACCCCCGCGTGACCTATTGGGAGCCCGCCAAATGGGTCGCGCGCCTGCGCGCGACGATGACCGGGGGCGGGCCGATCCTGCTCCGCACCGCGATGGACGCGGGCCACGCCGGCGCGCCCGGCCGGTACGACCGCCTCGACGACGTCGCGCGCCAATACGCCTTCGCGATTCGCTGCGTCGAGGGCGGGCTTTAGGGTCAAGCTTGATCCGCTGGATCGGCCAGCGCGGAAGAGCACAAACAGTTGCGGAAAATCGGAAGATGGGGTAAGGTGACTTCCGATGAGCAATCCTGCCTCTCCGTACCCCTCGACCGTCGGCCCCGTTCCGGCGCGCCACGCCACGGAAGCGCCGCGAAAAAACTCACTCGCTTTACCCCGCATAACCTGTTGATAAGTCTGGATTCTGACGAGAGAATCCAAGGAAATCCAAGGAAATCCAAGAGTGAGAAATCGGGGTTTTGGCCGCTAACCGGCCCGGTCCAAGAAAACCCAAACGGCGCGATCCTGGGTGGCCTATCCCTCCTCGCCGCCATTCTCAGGCTTCGCCGCGCCGCCGGGGATGACGTAGCTCCCTTTCAGCCAGCGATGAAGGTCGATGTCGGCGCAGCGCTTCGAGCAGAACGGGTCATAAGCCTCGCTGCGCGGCTTGCCGCAGATCGGGCAGGTCAGCTCGCGCCTGGCCGGAGCGGCCCGTTCGGCGGGCGGCTTGTTGTCGGCCGCGGTCATCGAATGAGGCTCGCGTCCCAGCGCCGGTGGACATGATAGCCTTCGCCGGCGAGCAGCGCGGCCGTTTCAGCGAGCGGCAAGCCGACGACATTGGAGTAGGAGCCGACCAGCCGCTCGACGAACGCTCCGGCGAGGCCCTGGATCGCGTAGCCGCCGGCCTTGCCGCGCCATTCGCCGCTGGCCAGATAAGCCTCGACCTCGCTGCGCGACAGGCGCTTGAACCTGAGCCGGGTCTCGACCAGCCTGCGCCGCACCGAGCCGCTGGCGGCGACGAGCGCAAGGCCGGTAAAGACGCGATGGCCGCGACCGGAGAGGAGAGCAAGGCACGCCTCCGCCTCTTCGGGCGTCTCGCATTTCGGCAGGATGCGCCGTCCGACGCCGACCACCGTATCGGCGCCGAGCGTCAGGCATGGGACAAGGTCCGCCCGTTTCTCCGCGATCGCCGCCGAGGCGAGCGCCTTCTCCTTGGCCAGCCGTTCGGCGAGCGGGCGCGGCGCTTCGCGCGGGCGCGGCGTTTCATCGATCTCGGCGGGGAGGACCGCCTCGGGACTGACGCCGATCTGCGTGAGCAGCGCGAGCCGGCGCGGCGAAGCCGAGGCAAGCACGAGGCGTGGGAGCGAATGGAGGGCGGGGCGATCGTCGCGCCGCCCGAGGGCAAGGGTCATTTGAAACGGTAGGTAATCCGCCCCTTGGTCAGATCGTAAGGCGTCATCTCGACCAGCACCTTGTCGCCAGCGAGCACGCGGATGCGGTTCTTGCGCATCTTGCCGGCGGTGTGGGCGATGATTTCGTGGTCGTTCTCGAGCTTGACGCGAAAAGTCGCGTTGGGCAGCAACTCGACGACGAATCCGGGAAACTCAAGCAGTTCTTCTTTCGACATAAGGCTCCTTGTTCATATCGTCGCGCCGCCCGGGGCGAACGGAGACAGCGGCCCGAACGGCCCTAGCACGGCCAGGGGCGCCTGTCCTACCACCGAAAGGTTGTAAGATCGAATACGCCCCACTCGAGACCATTTCCGACAACACAGTTTATCGGCGCCCCCGCGTCGAACCAAGCTACTTCAGAGCGGTGGCGCCTGATTCGTCGAGAAATCCGAGGATCTCGTGGAAGAACTGCATGCGGTTCTTCTCCATCATCACCGTATGCGTGCCTTCGCCCAGTTGGACGAAGCGCTTGTAGGGCGCGCCGGTTAGCTTCGCGAAATAAGCCTCCGTCATATAGGTCGGAAGATCGGCGTCCCATTCCGCGTGGATCAGAAGGGTGGGCACGGAGATCTTGCCCGGATCGTAGAACGGCTTTCCCGCCACCCAATGATTAACGAACTCCGCCATGACGCCATTGGCGGCGCGAAGTCTCGGCGGGTTCATTTTGCTCCCGACCGGATCTGTGGCGAGCGTCGCGTTCCACCACGCGTCGAACACGCCAGGCGGAATCAAAGTCGCCTGTTTGTCTTCTGGAACGCCTTTAAGCCAACGCGCCTTTGCGTCCTCCCTAGCCACCAAGCGATACGCGGGGAGTGGGCTCGCCGGCGGTTCGACTGCGGGCCGGAACGTCCAAGCCGGCGCGTAGAGAACGAGCCGATTGATCTTGTCGTTGTGCTCGGCCGTGTACTTTCCGGCGATCGATGTGCCCCAGGACCAGCCCATGAGGTCGAGTTTGGGGATGCCGCGCAGGGCCAGAATATGGTCGACCGCAGCGCGGAGATCTTCCCCGGCCTCCTCCGAGGTCGCGATTGGCTTGTTCGCCTCGGGGGGCTGATCCATTTCCGGCGGGCGGCTCGATCGTCCGTACGACCGCACGTCGACGAGGTAAACGTCGAAGCCGTTCTGGGCGAACATGTCCATCATCGACACGCCTTCGATCGGCAGGTCGAAGCTTGTTTCGGCCGGATAGGTGGCGCCATGAATGAAGAGCAGTGTCTTGTCCGGGGAGAAGGAGGCCACGCCCTCCGGATGCTTGTTGCGCACATAAAGTTTGATGTTCGGGTCGGAGGATTGGATCATCGCCTCGGTGGTCGCCAGTCGGGGCGACTGTGCGAGGGCGGTGGCGGACAAGGCGGGACCTATTGCCATCGCCAGACAGACCACTGAAAGCCTCATGAGGATTCCTCCCGACGGCGGATCTCAAATCGGCGCCGCTCGAAACGTCGTATTTGTATACGGCGCGCGGCGCGCGAGAACCAGACCCGGCGCCCGGAGGCGTCGCGAGCGTCTGCGTCGATTGGCGCAATGATCCTCAATCGTCAGACAGGCGACCGGCGGGCGGTCTCCCCTGCCTCCACAGGCGCGGTGGACTCAGGCGCCTGCTTCCGCTGACGCCACTCCTCGATGCGCTGCATCACCACATAGAACGACGGCACGAACAGGACCGCGAGGCAGGTCGAGGCGATCATGCCGAAGAACACCGCAAAGCCGATCGACCGTCGCGCGCCCGCCCCGGCGCCGGTCGCCAGGACCAGCGGCAGGACGCCGAGGATGAAGGCGAAGGAAGTCATCAGAATTGGCCGGAAGCGCAGCCGCGCCCCCTCCACCGCCGCATCGAGAATCTCCATGCCCTCATCCCGCCGCTGGCGGGCGTATTCCACGATCAGGATCGCGTTCTTGGCGGCGAGCGCGATGAGAAGGATGATGCCGATCTGAGTGTAGAGGTTGTTGGCGGCGACGCCGCTTTGGGCGGCGGCTTGACTGGTGGCCCCGAAGTAGGTGAGCGCGCCGACCGTGCCCAGCAGGGCCAGCGGCACCGCGAGGATCACCGCAAGCGGCAGGATCCAGCTTTCGTACTGGCCCGCCAGGACAAAATAGACGAGCAGGATCGCAAGGCCGAACACGAAGTAGGTCTGCGAGCCGACCTGCTTTTCCTGGTAGGACATCGCGGTCCACTGGAAGCCGGTCCCGGTCGGAAGCACATGCGCGCCGATCTGCTCCATCAGGTCGAGGGCCTGCCCGGAACTGAACCCGGTGGCGGGGCCGCCGACAATCGTGGCGGTGGGATAGAGATTGTAGAGGCTGATGAGGGAGGGACCCTGGACTTCGCTGACCTCGGCCACCGTGCCGATCGGCGTCATGGTTCCGTCGCCCGCCTTGACCTTGAGGTTGCGAATGTCGTCGACATTGGCGCGATATTTCGCGTCCGCCTGGGCGTAGATCTGGAACACATGGCCGAACTTGGTGATCTGGCCGACATAATTTGAGCCGACATAGTCGGAAAGGGCAGCGAACACCTGTCCGACCGTGACCCCGAGCGTCTCGGCCTTGATTCGGTTGATGCCGACGTAGATCTGCGGCGCGCCGGCGCGGAAGGTGGTCGCGACCCTTTGCAGCGACGACTGGGCATTGGCCTGCGCGGCGACGGCGTTGGCCAGCGTCTGCAGGAGCGCATAGTCGAAATTGCCGTTTCTCAGCTCGACCTGCATGGTGAAGCCGCCCGCGTTGCCGATGCCCTGAATGGGAGGCGGCAGAACAGCGAAGGAGAAACCGCCCATGACGCTCTGCAAGGCGCCGTTCAGGCGAAAGTAGATCGACCGCAGATCCTGCCCTTGCGCCTTGAGCCGCGTGTCCCAGTCCTTGAGCACAACGAAGGCGACCCCGGCGTTGGCAAGGCTCGCCCTGTTGTCGAGGATGGATATGCCGCTGACCGTCACCACGTGCTCGACGCCGGGGATCTTGCTTGCGATCCCCTGGATCTGCGCCAGCACCCTGTCCGTGCGCTCCTTCGAGGCCCCATCCGGAAGTTGCGTGGCGACGATCAGATAGCCCTGGTCCTCGTCCGGCAGAAAGGCGGTGGGCACGCGGGTCAGCCCCCAAATCGCCACGCCCGCGAGAACGAGGGCGAGGATCACCATTGCGCGGCTGTGACGAGCCATCGCGCCCATCAAGATCGAATAGGCGCGCTCGGCCACGCCGTAGACGGCATTGAAGCCGCGATAGATGAAGTTCCGTGTTTCGGGAGGCTTGGGGGGCCTCAGCCACAACGCGCTCTGCGTCGGCTTGAGCGTGAGCGCGTTCACCGCGCTGATGAACGCCGTGGCCGCGATGACGAGGGCGAATTGCCGGTAGAGCTGCCCGGTCAGCCCCGGCAGGAAGGCGGCCGGGATGAACACCGACATCAAGACGAGCGTGATGCCGAGAACCGGCCCGGTCAGTTCGTCCATCGCCCGCGCCGCCGCCTCGCGGCCGGGGATTCCCTGCTCGACATAGCGCGCGACGCCTTCGACGATGACGATCGCGTCGTCGACGACGATGCCGATCGCAAGCACAATGGCGAACAGGGTCGGAAGGTTGATGGTGAAGCCGAGCGCCGCCATCGCCGCGAAGGCGCCGATCAGCGTCACCGGCACCGTCGTCGCGGGCACCAGCATCGCCCGCCAGTCCTGCAGGAAGAGCAGAATGACGATCAGCACTAGGATCGCCGCCTCGATCAGGGTCTTGTACACCTCGGCGATGGCGGCCTTGACGAATTTCGTCGTGTCGTAGGGGACGACATAGTTGAGGCCTTGCGGGAAGGCCTTGGCGAGCTCGTCCATTTTCGCCTTGACCTCGTTCGAAACCGCGATCGCGTTCGCCTCGGGCAGTAGCGAGACGGCGATGCCGGCCGCAGGGCGGCCGTCGAGATTGAACGATTGGCTATAGGTCTGGGCGCCGAGCTCGGCATGACCCACGTCGCGAAGCCTGGTGATTCGCCCGCCATTCGCCGAATCGACCTTGACGATGATGTTCTCGAACTCCTTAGGGTCGTCGAGCCGGCCCTTGAGGTCGAGCGTGTATTGAAAGTCCTGGCCCTTCGGCGCGGGCGGCGCGCCGATCTGGCCTGCCGCCACTTCCTGACTCTGCTGCTGAATGACGTTGATCACGTCCTGGGGCGTCAGCCCCCGCGCCTGCAGAAGGTTCGGATCCAGCCAGACGCGCATGGCGTATTGGCCGGCGCCGAGGACCGACACATCGCCGACGCCGGGGAGGCGGCGCAGCTCATCCTGCACGTTGATGACGGCGTAGTTCGACAAGAACAGGCTGTCGAAGCGGCTGTCGGGAGAGACGAGCCCGACGAACTCGAGGATGGACGTCGATTGTTTCTTTGTCGTCACCCCCTGGAGCTGAACCTCCTGCGGCAGCGATGAAAGCGCCGCAGACACCCGGTTCTGGACCAGGATTTCATCCTCGTCCGGATTGGTGCCGATGGCGAAAGTGACGATCAGGCTGTAGGTGCCGTCGCTCGCGCTCGTCGACTGCATATAGATCATGTTCTCGACGCCGTTGACGTTCTGTTCGATCGGCAGGGCGACGGTGTTGACGAGGGTCATGGCGCTCGCGCCGGGATAGCGCGTGGTCACCTGCACGGTCGGCGGGACGACGTTCGGATATTGGGAGCTTGGCAGGTTAAGAAGGGCGACCAGGCCGATCAGCACGATGACCAGCGCCAGCACATTCGCCAGCACCGGCCTTGAGATGAAGAAGCGCGAGATCGCTCCCGCCCGGCCTTGCGGATTCATTTCAGTTCCGACTTGGCCGGAACGGCTTTACCGGGGACCGCCGCCGGCTCCGGCGCGGCCGAAGCGAGCTGGCTGCGCTGCGGCTCGACCTTTGCGCCGGGAAAGGCGCGCTGAACGCCCTCGGTCACCACCCAGTCGGTTGGGCTCAGGCCTGATTCGATCACCCGCAATTGCCCGTCGCGCACCCCGGTCGTGACAACCTTCCTTTGGACGACGTTGTCGGCGCCGACCACCAGCACGTAGCTTCCTTCCTGGCTCGTTCCGAGCGAGTCGTTGCGGACCATGAGCGCCTTGTCGTGCTGCGCGATCGGCGTGCGCACCCTGACGAACAGGCCGGGCAGAAGCGCGCCGTCCTTGTTGTCGAACAGGGCGCGCGCGGTCAGGGTGCCGGTGGCGAAATCGACCTGCGGCGCCGCGTAGTCCATATGACCCTTGTGCGGATAGCCCACCTCGCCCTGCAGCCCGATCTCCACCGGAACGTCGGAGAGGCCCGAAGTGCGCAAGCCCACGCCGTATTTGGCGAGATTTCTCTGAATCTCCAGGATTTGAGGTTCGCTCAGGGTGAAATAGACATAGAGGGGATCGGTCTGGATGATCGTGGCGAGCTTGGTCGGCCCGGAGACCCCGACCAGCGCGCCGACATCGACCAGGTGATTGGTGACGACGCCGTCAAACGGCGCCAGCACCTGAGTGTAGCCGAGGTTGATCTTGGCGAGCCAGATAGCGGCCTGGGCGTTCTTGATCTCGGCCGCCGCCTGGTCGGCCTTGGATTTCCACTCCTGCATCGTCGCCTGGCTGGCGAAATCCTGCCGGGCGAGCGCCGCCTGCCGCCCATATTCGGCCTTGTTGTACGCCTCGGTCGCCTGGTCGGAGGCGAGCGTCGCTTCCTGCTGGTCAACCTGGGCCTGATAGATATCGCGCTCGATGCCGAACAATTGCGCGCCCTTCTTGACCGTCGCGCCGTCGACGTAATCGATCGAGGTCAGAAACCCCTGCACGCGAGCCACGAGATCGACGGAGGCGAACGCCTGCGTATTGCCGGTGAGTTCGAGATACTCGGTCACCGGCCGCTCGAGCGGCTGGGCTACCTGCACCTTCGGGGGCGGCGGCGCCACATAGGCGTTCTTGCTGTTGCAGGCAGCGAGAGCAAGACTGGCCGCGCCAATGGACAAGGCGCGAAAAAAAATGCGCTTGCGCTCTACAGGCGAGGAGCGATGTTTTGCCATGCCCATCCGGCCGTCGATCCTGGAAATCCACACAAAACTTCGCTAGAGGCGAACCCCATCGCCCGAGCGCCGCCGATCACGCCGACGCGAGCCTATGTGACCTGACCGGCGATTGAGCGCAAGAGCGAATGACGCGCATGCGCCCCGCCGCTCTATTGCGCCCCGCGCTCGAGCCAGCGGTAGCGCCTGACCGCGAACAGGATCGAGGCGAGATAGGCGAGGGTGACGGCGACCAGCGTCTGCATGGGAAAGTTGAACAGGATGAGGAGCGCGGCCGCAACGCCGACCAGCACCACCGAGACATATTCGCGCGGGACCCGGCCGATCGCCTTGCCAGAGAAATGCGGCACGCGACTCGCCATCAACAGCGCCACCGCCAGCACATAGAGGCTTTCGACCACCGTGAATCGCAGGGTCGGCGGCCCAAGATCGAAAGCGGAATGAACGTAGATCGGCAGAAGGCCGACGATCGCGCCCGCCGGCGCCGGCATGCCGACGAAAAAGGTCTTGCGCCACGCCGGCTGATCTTCGTCGATCATCACGTTGAAGCGTGCGAGGCGGAGCGCGCAGGCCATCGCGAACAGGAGCGCCGCGACCCAGCCGAAGCTTTTGGCCGCGTGGAGGTTGGCGACGTACAGCATGAGCGCCGGCGCGACGCCGAAATCGACGAAGTCGGCAAGCGAATCGAGTTCCGCGCCGAAGCGCGAAGTCCCCTTCAGGGCGCGCGCAATCCGCCCATCGAGACCGTCAAGCACGGCCGCCGCTGCGACGGCGCTCACCGCCCATTCGATCTTCCCCTCCATCGCCAAGCGGATCGCGGTTAGGCCGAGGCCGAGCGCGAAGAGCGTGATCAGGTTGGGGATCAGGAGCCTGAGCGGCACCGCCCGCAAGCCCCGGCGTCTCGAGGTTGTGGGGTCCGCGCTCGGCGCGCCAGGGGAAGGAGCGGCCTCGTTCACGCCTCAGCTCCGCTGAAAGGCCGGCGTCTCGACCTCGCCCGCCATCCGGGCGATCACCGTCTCGCCGGCGACGGCGCGCGAACCGAGGCCGACCACGATGCGCGCACCCGCTGGCAGATAGACGTCGACGCGCGAGCCGAAGCGGATGAGGCCGATGCGCTCGCCCGCCGCCATGAGCGCGCCCTCGTGGGTGAAGCACACAATTCGCCGGGCGACGAGCCCTGCGATCTGCACCACGCCAAACCGTCCGGAGGCCGCATCGATGACGATGCTGTTGCGCTCGTTGTCCTCGCTCGCCTTGTCGAGGTCGGCGTTGAGGAACAGGCCCGGGTGATAGACGATCTGCGCGACGCGGCCTTGCACGGGCGAGCGATTGACGTGGCAATCGAAGACCGACATGAAGATCGACACCCGCTGCAGCGGCGCCATGCCGAGGCCGAGCTCCGGCGGAGGCGCGGCAAAGCCGGCGAAGCTGATCGCCCCGTCGGCGGGCGCGACGACAAGGTCGGCTCTGACCGGCGTGACGCGGGCGGGATCGCGAAAGAAATACGCGCACCACAAGGCGGCGATGAGGCCGAGCCAGCCAAGCGGCGTCCATAACCACCACAGGATCAGCGTCGCAACGGCGAAGCCGAATACGAACACATAGCCTTCGGGGTGGATGGGCGCGAGCTGGCCGCGCAGCGATTTGACGATGTTCATTGACCGGCGCCCGATGGAAAGTCGGCGCACTCATGGCGCCAAACGCCTCCGATGTCACGGCGTGGGCTGAGCCACGAAACCCTCGGGGGCGGCGAGATCGTCCTCGCGGCCAGCCCGCCGCAACAGTTCCTGCGCCGCGTCGACCTGCCTCTGGCGGCTCCACATCGCGGCATAGATTCCGCCCCGCGCCAGAAGCTCGTGATGGGCGCCGCGCTCGGCGATGACGCCCTTGTCGAGCACGAGAATCTCGTCGGCGTTGACCACCGTCGACAGGCGGTGAGCAATCACGATCGTGGTGCGCCCGCGGGAGACGCGCTCGAGCGCCGCCTGAATGTCGCGCTCGGTGAAGGAGTCGAGCGCCGAGGTCGCCTCGTCGAGCACTAGGATCGGCGGCGCCTTCAGGATCGTGCGCGCAATCGCGACCCGCTGCTTCTCGCCGCCCGAGAGTTTGAGGCCCCGCTCGCCGACCGAAGAGTCGTAGCCTTGCGGCAGCGAGCGGATGAAGCGGTCGATCTGCGCATCCTCGGCGGCGGCGGCCACGTCCGGTTCGCTCGCGCCGTCGCGGCCATAAGCGATGTTGTAGAGGATCGTGTCATTGAACAGAACCGTGTCCTGCGGCACCATCCCGATCGCGGCGCGCAGCGAACTCTGGGTGACGGCGCGGATATCTTGCCCGTCGACCAAGACGCGCCCGGCGCTCGGCTCATAGAACCGGAACAGGAGGCGCGAGATCGTCGATTTTCCCGCGCCGGACGGCCCGACGATGGCGAGCGTGCGTCCCGCCCGCGCCTCGAACGAGACGCCGCGCAGGATCAGCCGGCCGGGATCGTAAGCGAAGGCGACATTCTCGAAGGAGACCGCGCCCCTGGTCACCTTCAACGGCAGCGCGCCGGGAAGGTCCTCGATCTCGGGATTCTGCTCGAGGATCGAGAACATCGCCTCGACGTCGATGATCGCCTGTTTG
>DATGHB010000306.1:0-10603 GCA_035308265.1 Roseiarcus sp. | reverse complement strand
TGATGGCCGATCTCGTGCGCCACCACATAGGAATAGGCGAAATCGCCGCCGCCGCCGAACTTGGTCTTCATGTCGCGGAAGAACGACGTGTCGAGATAGACCTTCTTGTCGATCGGGCAGTAGAACGGCCCCATCGCCGCCTGGGCGCCGCCGCATCCCGACCGAGTCGCGCCGTCATAGATGACCAGGGTCGCCGGCTTATACTGGACGCCGGTCTGCGCCGGCAGCACTTCCGACCAGACCGCCTCGGTGCCGCCGACGACCTTGGAGAGAAATACGCGCATCGGGTCGTTGGGGTTGGCCGGCGCGGTTGACGGCGGCGGCGCGCTCTGCTGCCCGACACCGATCATTTCGGCGCCGCCGATCAGCACCTGCGGCGAAATGCCGGTGAAATAGCTGATGGCGAAAATGACGATGATGGCGCCGATGCCAAGTCCGCCGGCCCCCACCGCCCCGCCGCGTTGTCCGCGTCGATCCTCGATATTCTGAGAGGAGGGCATGTTGTCGTATTCCATGGCGGACTCCGATCGCCCAGCGCCGGTTAAGGCGTTTTAACCATCCTATCAGACAAGGCGCCGAGGGAGTAGCGCCTCGCCGCCCGTAAGCGCCGCAAAGCCTTTCTTTAGGCCTTTGCCAGACAGTGTCTGGACTTTGGCTCGCAAAAGGCTGCGCCTCCATGCCGCCGACCTATTCCCTCGTCGTGCCGGTCTTCAACGAGGAGGCGGTCATCCCGATCCTCATCAGACGCCTCGACGCTTTGCTCGGGGCGCTCGACGCCGAGGCCGAGGTGATCTTCGTCGACGACGGATCGCACGACACGAGCGCGATCGTGATCGAGGGCAAGGCGCGCGCGGACAGGCGCTACCGGCTGATCAGGCTCGCGCGCAATTTCGGCCATCAGATCGCGATCACGGTCGGGCTCGACCACGCCGCCGGAAGCGCGGTCATCGTGATGGACGCCGATCTGCAGGACCCGCCCGAGATCGCGCTCGAAATGATCGCCAAATGGAAGGAAGGCTACGACGTCGTCTCCGCCGAGCGCGTCTCGCGCCAGGGGGAAAGCCGCTTCAAGCGGGCGACGGCGGAAATGTTCTACCGCCTCATGGGACGGCTCGGCGGCGCCCCGATGGCCCGCAACGCCGGCGATTTCCGCCTCGTCGACCGCCGGGCGCTCGACTGCTTTCTCGCCATGCCCGAGCGGGACCGGTTCGTACGAGGCATGTTCGCCTGGATCGGTTTTCGCCAGGGGACAGTCGCCTTCGACCGCCCGGCGCGCGCCGCGGGAACAAGCAAATATTCGCTGCGCAAGATGATTGCGCTTGCGGCGAACGGGGTCATTTCATTCTCCGATGCGCCGCTGCGTCTGGCGCTCTGGGCGGGCGCCGCCGTCTCCGCGCTCGCGTTCGTCTATGGATTGAGCGTGATCCTGCGGTGGGCCCTCAGCGACCCGAGCCTCGAGAAAGGCTGGAGCTCGACGATCGTGGTCATCGCCGCGCTCGGCGGCGCCAACATGCTGATGACCGGCGTGATCGGGCTCTATGTCGGGCGCATCTACGCCGAGGCGAAGGGCCGGCCGCTCTATGTCGTCGAGCGCAGGATAGGTTTCGACGACAGGCCCGCGGCGGCGCGAGGGCCGGCGCGGAGCAGGGCCGCAGCGAAAAAGCGGACGCCGGTCTTTCGCGAGGAGGCGCGCGAGGTCGGGGACTTCAGAGAATAATGACTCAAGTCGACCCGAGGCCGTCAATGCGAGCGAAGCGAAGCAATCCAGGAGTCGGCGGGCGCCGTACGATCCCTGGATCGCCGCGTCCCCCCGGGGCCAAGACCCAAGGGTCGTCGCGATGACGATTCCAGCTGAAGGCGACCCCTTAGTGAATCTGCGTCGCCGCGTCCTGGCCGCGCGCGAGCTCGATGGTCGTGATCGCCACCAGCATCTCGGCGCGCGACTTGAGGTCGCGGGCCTCGAGGAGCGCCTGCTTCTCCCTCGGCCCGCAGGGGCTCATCATCGACAGGCCATTGACCAGCGCCTCGTTCGACGCCTTCTTGATGTCGCTCCAGGCCACCTTGATCTCGTTGACCTCGGCGAAGCGCCTCAGGGCGGCGATCAGATCGTCGCGGTCGACGGCCGCCTCGCCCGCGCCCTCCTCAAAATCTTCGGCGAACGCCGAATAATCGGCGATCGCAATGCGGTAAGGCAGTCCGGCCGGCGTCTCCGCCTTGAGATGGAACCGCGCCACGCCCATCAAGGTGAGAAAGCACCGCCCGTCCCCGATTTCAGCGTATTGGACGATACGGCCCGCGCAGCCGAGCGGATAGAGTTCCGGCGCCGGGTCCGCCGTCTCCTCGGCGGCGGTCGGCTGGACAATCCCGATCAGGCGCTCGCCGGACAGCGCGTCGTCGAGCATCTCGAGGTAGCGCGGCTCGAACACGGTGAGCTGGATTGGCCGGCGCGGCAGGAGAAGCGCGCCGGCGAGCGGAAACAGCGGGATGGTCGCCGGCATCTCCGCCGGTCGGGCGAAAGTGCGGTTGAGCTTCATGGCCCTGGTCTCGCTCATCGGGCGCGCTTTTTTGCGGCGGCTCGCGGTCAAAACCAGATCGCTGACAATTTCCGCCGCGCCGCGACCGATTCGGGGTCCATCAGACCCCAGGCCTCGAAGAACTGCAACAATTGCTTGCGCGCCGCCTCGTCGTTCCAGGCGCGGTCGCGACGAATGATTTCAAGCAGTTGGTCGGCCGCCCCGGCTCGGTCGCCTTTCGCCGACAGGGCGACGGCCAGGTCGAAGCGGGCCTGATAGTCGTTCGGATTGGCGCCGACCGCCTGCTCGAGCGGCGCGAGCTCGCCGACGCTCGAGGCTTGCTCGGCGAGATGCAGCGCGGCCCATGCGGCGACGACCGTGGGATCCTGCTCCTTGCCGGGGGCCGCCGCGGGCGCCGTCTCGAGCAGGGCCTTCGCCTCGGCGAGCTTTCCGGCGGCGACATGGAGTTTGGCCAGGCCGCCGATCGCCTTGGCTTCGCCTGGGTCGTCGGCCAGAATCTCCGAATAGATCGCCGCGGCCCCCGCCGCGTCGCCCTTGGCGGCCGCTTCCTCCGCCTCGGCAATGAGCGCCGCCGACCCGCCCTCGAGCGGGCCGACGAGCCGCTCGATGAAGCCGCGGATCTGGCTTTCCGGCAGCGCGCCGACGAATCCGTCGACGGGCTGCCCCTTGTCGAAGGCGATCACGGCCGGAATCGACTGGATCCCGAGCTGACCCGCAATCTGTGGATGCTCGTCGATGTTCATCTTGACCAGGGTGACCTTGCCGCCCGAATCGGCGACCGCTTTCTCCAAAGCCGGCGCAAGCTGCTTGCAGGGCCCGCACCACGGCGCCCAGAAATCGACCAGCACGGGCTGGCGGGTCGATGCGGTGAGCACGTCGGCGCGGAACGAGGCGGTCGTGACCTCCTTGACCGCGCCCGCCTTGGCTTGAGGCGCGACCGCGCCGTTGACATTCGCCATTCTCTCCATCTCCGGCCCGGCGGCGGGCGAAGCCCGCGCGCATGTGTCCCATTTTCCCGCCCTAAATGGAGGGCCTAAGCTTCTTATTCAACCGGGCGCCCGTCCTGCCCCAGCGCCACAATCATCGGCTCATGTCCGGTCGCGCGCAGGAACTTGACCAGATCGGCGCTCCTGAGCCCGGTGGTGCGCGTATTGATGAGCGGATGAAAGTTGAGCCGTTCGCAGCGCATCATCGCTTCGTCCAGCACCACGCGGACCCTGCCCGCCTGATCGTTGATAGCGCCGAACGGCGTCACCGCGCCGGGCTTCACGCCCCAGACCTCCTCCAGAAGTTCCGCCGATCCGAACGAAACCCGGCCCTGGGCGCCGATCTTCTCGTGCGCGCGCTTGAGATCGATCGTGGTTTCCTCACCCAGAACGAGCAGGAAGAGCCGGCCTTTCTTGTCCTTGACGAACAGGTTCTTGGTGTGCCCGCCGGGAATGTCGCCCCGCAAAGCCTGTGAATCCCCGACCGTGAACAGCGGCGGATGGTCGACGGTGGTTGTCTCGACCCCGAGCTTGGCCAGATAGGCGATGAGATCGTCTGGAGAGGCGGTCATTGGGCGGGGGAATTGGCGCGATCGCGGGCTTGGGTAGCCGCTTCCGACGCCGGCGGCAACCGACCCGGCGTCGATTTTCTCGAATTGTTCGCTCGCGACGTTCGGCGGCGCAGAGGTTTTGGCGGCGCCGACATTTAGGCTGGCGCCGGGGCGCAAAATCTGTATAAGCGCGCGACCCGCGGCTATTTGGCGCCCGGGCGTCATCGTTGCGACCGACCTGGACGGCATCCCGGTTCGGCCGCCTGTTTGCAACGGGTCTTTAGGCCCAGAGATCAAGGACCATTCCGATGTCGATCACCGCTGAGCGCAAGACTGCGCTCATCAATCAATATGCGTTGAAAGTGGGCGACACCGGATCGCCCGAGGTCCAGGTTGCGATCCTCACCGAGCGGATCGCCAACCTGACCGGTCACTTCAAGACCCACGTCAAGGACAACCATTCCCGTCGCGGCCTGCTCAAGATGGTGTCGCAGCGGCGAACGCTTCTCGACTATGTCAAGAAGCAGGATGAGGGGCGCTACAAGACCCTCATCGAGCGTCTGGGCATCCGCCGCTGACGGCGGCGCCGACGCGAAGGGGGCGCCCGACTGAGCGCCCCATTTCACGACCGGGCGGCGGCGCGGCCGGCGCCCATGAACCCAATGCGAGAGCCTGGCGTCATGGCAGGATCGCAAGCGGCTGGCGCTTCTCCCAGCCTCTCGCCGTCTTGCCGATGACGAGCCCGATCGTCGGGCGGCATGGGCCGCAGGCTTCCGCATCCTCAAACCAATGCAGGATGAAGACAGATGTTTGACGTTCAACGCGAAGAACTCGACTGGTGCGGGCGCAAGCTCACCCTCGAGACCGGACACATCGCCCGCCAGGCGGATGGCGCGGTGTTCGCCACCTGGGGCGAAACCACTGTGCTGGCGACGGTCGTCGCCGCCAAGGAGCCGAAGCCGGGGCAGGATTTCTTTCCGCTCACCGTCCATTATCAGGAAAAGACCTTCGCCGCGGGGCGAATTCCTGGCGGCTATCTCAAGCGCGAAGGGCGCCCCTCCGAGCGGGAGACCCTGACTTCGCGCCTGATCGACCGGCCGATCCGGCCGCTGTTTCCCGACGACTTCCGCTGCGACACGCAGATCATCGCCACGGTCTTTTCATACGACCTCGAGACGGATTCGGACATTCTGGCGATGATCGCCTCCTCCGCCGCGCTCACCCTTTCCGGCGTGCCGTTCATGGGGCCGATCGGCGCCGCCCGGGTCGGATTCATCAAGGGCGAAGTCAAAGTGAACGCGACCGTCGAGGAGATGAAGGACTCGACCCTCGATCTCGTCGTGGCCGGAACCGCGGACGCGGTGCTGATGGTCGAGTCGGAGGCTCAGGAACTCTCCGAAGAGACGATGCTGAAGGCGGTGATGGCCGGTCACGCCGCCTTCCAGCCGGTCATCAAGGCAATCATCCGCTTGGCCGAGAAGGCCGCCAAGGAGCCGCGCGAACTCAAAGGCCATGATCGCGCCGCGGTCGAAAAGGCGGTCATGGACATCGGCGAGGCCGATCTGCGCGCGGCTTACGCGATCACCGAGAAGCAGGAGCGCTACGCCGCCGTCGACGCCGTCAAGGCGAAGGTTGTCGCGGCGCTCGCGCCCGAGGGCGCCGAGCCCAAGTTCCCACCGGAAGCGATCCGGGAGGCGCTCCACAACGCGCAGGCCAGGGTCGTTCGCTGGAACATTCTCGACCACAAGCGCCGCATCGACGGGCGTGATCTCACCACCGTGCGCCCGATTCTGGCGCAGGTCGGGCTGCTGCCCCGCACCCACGGCTCGGCCCTGTTCACGCGGGGCGAAACTCAGGCGCTGGTGGTGGCCACGCTCGGCACCGGCGAGGACGAGCAATATGTCGATTCGCTCGACGGGACGTACAAGGAGCGCTTCCTGCTCCACTATAATTTCCCGCCCTATTCGGTTGGCGAGACCGGCCGCATGGGCTCGCCCGGCCGGCGCGAAATCGGCCACGGCAAGCTCGCCTGGCGCGCCATTCGTCCGATGCTGCCGACCGCGGCCGAATTCCCCTACACCATCCGCGTCGTCTCGGAGATCACCGAGTCGAACGGCTCATCGTCCATGGCGACGGTGTGCGGTTCGTCGCTCGCGCTGATGGACGCCGGGGTGCCGATCAAGCGCCCGACCGCTGGGATCGCGATGGGCCTCATCCTCGAGGGTTCGCGCTTCGCGGTGCTCTCTGACATTCTGGGCGACGAGGACCATCTCGGCGACATGGATTTCAAGGTCGCGGGCACCGGCGAAGGGGTCACTTCGCTGCAGATGGACATCAAGATCGCCGGCATCACCGAGGAAATCATGCGTCAGGCGCTGGCGCAGGCGCGCGACGGTCGCATGCATATCCTAAGCGAAATGGCGAAGGCGATCACAGGCGCGCGGGCCGAGCTCGGGGAGTTTGCGCCGCGCATCGAGACCATGAAGATCCCGACCGACAAGATCCGGGAGGTGATCGGCTCGGGCGGCAAGGTGATCCGCGAGATCGTGGAAAAGACCGGGGCCAAGATCAACATCGAGGACGACGGCACGGTGAAGATCGCCTCGAGCGACGGCGCGAAGATCAAGGCGGCGGTCAACTGGATCAAGTCGATCGCTTCCGAGCCGGAAGTCGGCCAGATCTACGACGGGACGGTGGTGAAAACGGTCGAATTCGGCGCCTTCGTCAATTTCTTTGGCTCAAAGGACGGGCTCGTCCACATTTCGCAGCTGGCCAAGAGCCGGGTCGCCAAGACGACTGACGTCGTCAAGGAAGGCGACCGGGTCAAGGTCAAGGTGACGGGCTACGACGATCGCGGCAAGGTGAAGCTGTCGATGCGGGTCGTCGACCAGCAGACGGGCGCCGACCTCGAAAAGGCGCCAGCCCCGGAGCCGGCAGCGACGGCGGAGTAGCGAAACTCCGCGGCGGTTGATTTCCGGGTTGTAACGGCTTGTTAACGGCCCGGAAAGGCCGGGCGCGTTATGGAGTCCGCGCCTCGGCACAGGGGATCTCATGCAAGTGAGTTTTGCGGCCGCGCTCGACGGCGGCCGGCGTACGATTGCGATTGGCCGAATCCGGGCGGCGGGGCCCTGGCGGGCCGCGGGCGACGCGAGCGCCGAAGCGGACCGTCAGACCGCGATCGAGGCCTTGCGGCGCGAAGCCGAGGACTATGGGGCCGATGGCGTCGTTGATGTGCGGTTCGAGGTCGAGGCCTGCAAGGGCGGCGACATCGGCGGGGTCCGGCTTGAGCGGGTGACGGCCATTGGGCTTGCGGTCCGGTTCGCCGAGGCGGCCTGAAGGGAGGCCGCGCCTCGCGCTGGCCCGTGTCTGGCGCCCGCTTCGGGCAGGCCGGAGATTCTCTTGCAGAAATTCAGAAACAGGCGTAGATTGTCCGGATGAGACGATCGTGCGAGAGTCTTCGCCGCGCCGGGCCGAGAAGCGAGAGCGCGTCAACAAGCCGCCCGGCGCCTCGCTGGAGCGAGCGAGGGCGCAAGAAAAAAGCGTTTCGGAATTTTCCTCATAAGCCCTTGAAAAGTCTCGATTCGGACGAGAGAATCCAAGGAAATCCAAGAGATTCCAAGGCTGGTTGACAGCGCCTTTTGCGACCGAATTGCGCGAATCCAGGAATTCCAAATCGGCGTGCCGGCCTGCGTCAGAAGCCTTGGAGCGGTCGGCCGAGCGGTTGAACGCCGCGCGGCAAAGCCTCATTCCGCCGCGTGGCGAATCTGGGCGCGCGCCGCCTCGCGGCGGCGAAGGTCCGCCTCCCGCTCGGCGATGTAGTCGCGGGTCCGCGGAACCGACTCCTGACGCCTGGCGATCTGAATCTGCATCACCATGTGCGCGTCGACCCGGAATGAGGTTTCCGCGCCGGCCAGGTAGAATTCCCACATCCGGCAGAAGCGCTCGTCATAAAGCTTTTTCGCCTCGTCCCGTCGCGCCATGAAGCGCTCGCGCCAGGCGCGCAGCGTATCGGCGTAATGCAGGCGCAGAATCTCGATGTCGGTCACGATGAGGCCCGCCCGCTCGATCGCCGGCAAGACCTCCGACAGGCTCGGAATGTAGCCGCCGGGGAAAATGTATTTGCGAATCCAGGGATTGGTGACGCCAGGCACGGCGTTGCGGCCGATTGAGTGGAGCAGCATCACCCCGTCGACTTTGAGGAGCGCGCGGGCCTTGGTGAAGAATTCATCGTAGTGGCTGGCGCCGACGTGCTCGAACATGCCGACCGAAACAATGCGGTCGAAGGTCTCGCCGACGTCGCGATAATCCTCAAGGCGGAATTCGACGTTCTCCGCCAGGCCGGCCTTGCGGGCGCGGCTTTTTGCGACGGCGAACTGCTCCTTGGACAGGGTGACCCCGGTCACCCGCGCGCCGGCGACGCCCGCAAGATAGAGCGCGAGGCCCCCGAACCCGCAGCCGATATCGAGCGTCGTCGCGCCCTCCTTGATCAGGAGCTTGGCGGCGAGATGGCGCCTCTTGGCGGTTTGCGCGTCGTCGAGCGACTGGCCAGGGAATTCGAAATAGGCGCAGGAATACTGGCGGTCGGAGTCGAGGAAGAGGCTGTAAAACCGCTCGTTGAGGTCGTAGTGCGCGGCGACGTTGCGCCGGGCGTTGCGCCGGTTGTTGCGCTGGTGGAGGCCGCGAAAGGCGATGCGCGCCCGTCGAAGCGCTTTCGCCCAACCATGGTCCTCGAGCGCGGCGAGGTTGCGCGCGCCCATTTCGAGAAGGTCGTACAGGGCGCCTTTGAAGATCGCGAGCCGCCCGTCCATGAAAAGCTCGCCAAGCGCCAGCGGCGGATTGAGCATCAATCGCCGTTCCGCGGCGCGATCCAGGATCTTGACCCCAAGCGGCGGCCCCGAGCCGTCGCCATAAGTCTCCTTGACGCCGTCGGCCGTCTCGACTTCGAGATTGCCAGTCTTCATCAGTTTCCGCAGAAAAACCCTAAACGCGCTCATCCCTCGCAATCCCAATCGACCGGCTCGCCCCGTCCGGGCCGCTCCAGTCGTCCCCTGTTGTCATTGTGTCACGTTACGGAAAGTTGTGAGGCCTTTTCAAGTGCAAATCTCGATCGCCCGGCATTCGCGCCGGGCAAATCCCTGACCGGGCGCGTCTTGTTTTGGCCCCATTCCGCCGCCAAGCCGCCGCCGTTCCCCTTCGGCGCGATTTGCGCTAGACGGACGACCGGACCGGCCAAGGATTCCCTCAATCGTGCACTATGTCTCAACGCGCGGGGCCGCGCCAGCGCTCGGCTTTGCGGACGCGCTCCTCGCGGGGCTCGCCCGTGATGGGGGGCTTTACGCGCCGTTCTCCATCCCCCAACTGACGCCGGAGGCGATCCGGGGCTTAAGGGGGGTTCCCTATCCCGAAGCGGCGGCGCGGGTCATGGCGCCCTTCGTCGCCGAGGATTTCGATGAGGCCGAGGTCCGGGCGCTGACCGCTGCGGCTTACGCCGGCTTCGGTCACGCCGCGGCCGCGCCGATCGCGCAAATCGACGTGAACCTGTTCACGCTCGAGCTTTTCCACGGGCCGACGCTGGCGTTCAAGGATTTCGCCATGCAGTTCCTGGGCCAGGCGATGAATCGCGTCCTGCACGAGCGCGGAGAGCGGGCGACCATCATTGGGGCGACCTCGGGCGACACCGGCGCCGCGGCGATCGAGGCTTTCGCCGGGCGGTCCGAGGTCGAAATCTTCATCCTCTACCCGCAAGGCCGCATCTCCGAGGCGCAGCGCCGTCAGATGACCACGGTTAACCGGCCGAACGTCCACGCGCTCGCGATTGAAGGCGCATTCGACGACTGCCAGCGCATCGTCAAGGAATTGTTCGGCGATCTCGTCTTTCGCGACGACATGCGCTTGACCGGCGTCAATTCCATCAACTGGGCGCGCATCGTGGCCCAGATCGTCTATTATTTCGTCGGCGCGGTCGCGCTCGGCGCGCCGGAGCGGCCGGTGTCCTTCGCGGTTCCGACCGGCAATTTCGGCGACGTGCTCGCTGGCTATTACGCCAAGCGCATGGGGCTCCCGGTCGAGCGCCTGATCATCGCCACCAACGAGAACGACATCCTCGCGCGCGCGCTGGCGAGCGGGCGTTATGCGCCGAAGGGCGTCAAGGCGACCCAGTCGCCGTCGATGGACATTCAGGTTTCCTCGAACTTCGAGCGCCTCCTGTTCGAGGCTTCCGGCCGCGATTCGGACACGGTGGTCGCTCGAATGGGTGATCTCGAAAGGGAGAGCTCATTCACGATCCCCGCGCCTGCGCTTGAACGCATTCGGGCCGACTTCGATGCTTTCCGTGTCGATGAAGACGCCTGCGCCGAAGAGATGGGCCGCGTCTATCGCGAAAGCGGCATAGTCGTCGATCCGCACAGCGCAGTCGGCGTTCGCGCTGCGCGAACAGCGCTGGCGGCTAAGCCGGCGACGCCGGTCATCGCTCTCGCCACCGCCCATCCGGCGAAATTCCAGGGCGCCGTCGAGCGCGCGACCGGCTTGAGGC
>DATGHB010000305.1:0-23099 GCA_035308265.1 Roseiarcus sp. | reverse complement strand
CGTCGCGGGTGTACACGGTGTCCCCATTCGGCGTTGTCACCTGAAACCAGCCGCGCCCCTGAACCGCGAGATCGAGTTGGTTGCCGGTGTTGGTCAGCGCGCCCTGAAGGTTGACACTGCGGATCGCGGCGGTGCGGACGCCGAGGCCGATCTGAGCGCCTTCTGGAACGGTCGCGTCGCGGCCCCGATTCGAAACGCCCATCAGGCGTTCAGTCTGGTAGATGAGATCGGTGAATTCCGCTCGCGAGCGCTTGAAGCCGGTCGTGTTGATGTTGGCGACGTTGTTCGCGATCACCTCCAGATTCTGCTCCTGGGCGCTCATGCCGGTCGCCGCGATCGCCAACGCTCTCATCTCGCAAATCCTCCGCTTCCGCTCCGAACCGCACGCGCATGTTTCCAGACCGCGACCCGATCAGATCGCCATGCGCGCAATCTCCTGATAAGCCGAGACCGCCTTGTCGCGGATCGCAAGAACGGTCTGGAGCGACCGTTGCGCCGCCATCACTGATTCCACGACCTTCATCGGCGCCGCCGATCCTTCGACGCCCTGAATGGCGACCGCCTCCCCGGTCTTCAGCGTGTCGATCGCCGAGCCGACCACCTGCGCAAGCGCCTGGTCGAAACTCGGCCCTTGCGTCGGCTCAGCGGCGGCCGGCGGGCTTCGAACGCCGCTGAGGCTCTGGGCGCCGATCGCGGAAACGCTGTCGATCATCGTGTCATCCTCAAAGGGGGCGCTCGCCGTCAGGCGTCCTTCATCAGGCCGATCGTGGTGCTCAGCATCTCGGCCGACTGCTTGGCGACCTGAAGATTGGCTTCGTAGCTGCGGTTCGCCTCCCGCATGTCCGCCAGTTCCACCAGCACGTCGACATTCGGCATCTTCACCATGCCGTTTCCATCCGCCGCCGGGTTGCCTGGATCATGCTCGAACTTGAAGGGGGTCGAATCGACGCCGATCGACTTGACCCGGACCAGATCGGCGCCAAGCGTCCGATCCATCTCGCTTTCGAACGAGACGGTCTGGCGGGCGTAGGGGTCGGCGCCGGGCGTCGGGCCGGTCGATTGAGCGTTGGCGATATTCTCCGAGACGACCCTGAGCCGCGTCGATTGCGCCTGAAGCCCGGATGCGGCGATGCGGAGCGCGGTTTCCAGCGAGTCCTGCATGGATGTTCACTTGAGCGCGGAGAGGATGAGCTGATGGAAGGCCCGGCGGATGTCAGCGCCCATCGTGAAGTCCCGATTGACGTCGCCGAGACTGATCATCTGCTGTTCGAGATTGACCGTATTGCCGGACACTGTCTGTTCCGCCGGATCGACCTCGATCTCGCGCAATGCGCCCTCCTCCGATTGTGGCAACGAGAGATGGGCGGGGTTGGTCGTCGCCAGTCCGATCGGAGACGAGTCGAGCACCGCGGAAAACGGCTGGATGTCGAGAGCGCGATAGCCAGGCGTGTTCGCGTTGGCGACGTTGCCGGCGATCGCGGTTTGGCGCGCCGACAGCCATTGCGACTTCTGGGCGGCGACTTGGAATAGATAGATTGGCGACAATGGAACGCTTTTCCTCGACAGGGTGGGCCGATCCTCGGCGAGGGGGCTTGCACGAGGCTTGCGGCGCCGCCAGGACCAGCCTGACCTAGGCCCGCGCGCTCTTGAGCGCGGCGGAAAGGCGTTCGGTCTTGGCGAAATCGTCAAGCCCCGGCTCCTCGAAAAGAATGTCAGTGATTTCGACCCCCGCGCGGCGCTCCCCGATCGTGAGGCGGAAGAACGCGCAGACGCGGGCATGGCGAAACTCCATATCGATCTCGACCGACGGCGTCGCGTCCCACGGCGCCCTGAAGCTCGCCGAGAGCGCGTAGCGCAGGGTCCCGCGCTTGAAGAAGAGCTCGGTCGATGAATTGACCAGGTCGGCGATGTTCGCCGCCTGGTCGTTCTTGACCATCGCCATGAGCTCCGCCGCGTCGGTCAGCCTGAGCTCGCTGGCGACGCCCACCAGCGCATCGGCGATGATCCGCTCGCGCGGAAACGAGCGGCGCCGCCGCGGACGGCGCCCTCGCGCGTTCAATGTCTCGCCCATTGAGCCTTCCTTTGCTGGATCAGGTGCACGATCTCGGCGACGGCGCGATAGAATTCCGCCGGAATCGGGCGATCGACGTCGACCGCCGCATAAAGCGAGCGCGCGAGCGGTTTGTCCTCGATCACCGGAATGGCGTGCTCCTCGGCGATCGAGCGGATTTTCAACGCAATGAAATCCGCCCCCTTGGCGACCACCATCGGCGCGCCGCCCTCGGCGCGGACATAGCGCATGGCGACCGCGTAATGGGTCGGGTTGACCACCACCATGGTCGCGCGCGGGACCGCGGACAGCATGCGCTTGCGCGAGCGATCGAGCCGGAGCGAGCGCAGGCGCGCCTTGACCATCCGGTCGCCCTCGGCCTGCCTCAGCTCTTCTTTCAGCTCCTGCTTGCTCATCCGATGGTCGCGCCGCCACAAGATTCGCGACCAGGCGAGGTCGGCGGCGGCGACCGCGACCGTTGCGACCATGACGGCGGCGATCGTTTTGACAGCAAGGTCGAGCACGCGCTGAGGCGCCATCCCCGGATCGACGTCCATCGCCGTGAGCAGGACGGCCTTCTGGCCGATCAGCATCATCATCGCGACCGCGATCACCGCCGCGAGCTTGATGAGGCTCTTGAGGAACTCCGTCCAGCCGCGAGCGCCGAACACCCGGCGGAAGCCCTTGCGCAACGAGATGCGCGAAGCGTCGGGCAGGATCCGGTCGGGAACGATGCGAGGCGGGCTCTGGGCAACGGAAGCCAGAACGCCCGCCGAGGTGAGAAGCGCGGCCGTCGGCAGAAGGAAATGCGCGGCGGCTGACACGAGAGGCGCGGCGAGAGCAAGCACGTCCTCGCCGCGGCGGATTCGCCAGCCGGCAGGGTCGCCGATGATTCCGGCGAGCGCGGTCAGAAGGGCTTCGGCGTGCGAAGGGATGACGAAAATGAGGGCGATCAGGGCCGCCGACAGCGAGGCGAACAGCGGCGCCTCGCGGGAAAAGGCGACTTCGCCGCGTTCGGCCGCGTCATGGAGCCGCTTTTCGGTCGGCTCCTCGGTTTTGTCTTCGGGGTCGACGTCGGCGCTCATCGCTCAGCCTGAGGCCTCTCGAGCTTACGGCGCTTCGGCGGGCGGCGGGCCGCCAAGCTCGATCTCGTTGCGGCTCGCCATGCCGAGCACGATTTCGGCGATCGCCTTGCGCGCCTTGGCCACCTCCTGCGGCGGCGCGAACGCGCCGGAATTGAGTTCCCCTTCGACCAGGCGGCGTCCGCGCGAGGGCATGGACGACAGAACCGTGTCGCGGAAGTCCGCCTCCGTCCCCCTGAGCGCCATGACGACGATGTCGATCGAGGCGCGGTCGAACAGCAGCGCCCGGGCGCGCTCGCTGAGTCTCGGCAGGTCGGTGAAGGAAAAGAGCATCGTTTTCACGATCGCCGCGTCTTTCGGGCGGACTTCAGCGAGCGCGCGCATCGCGTCCTCGGCCTCTTCCGGGTCGAGGCCGTTGATGATGCCGGCGAGGCGGCTCCGTCCCTCAGCGTCGGCCGCCGATTTCGGCGCTTCTTTCAGCGCTTGCCCCACCGCCTCTTCGACGAGCCGGGCGACCAGCGGCGTCACCTCGAGCGGCGCGACGAGCCCGCAGAGAGCGGCGTTGCGCCGGTCGCGCGGCAGCGCGGCGACAACCTTCGAGGCGACCGAAGGCTCGAGCCTGGAGAGGATATAGGTCGCGGTCGCAGCCCGCTCCGCCATCAGGAGCGCAACGATCGCGCGTTCCGGCGCTTGCGCCAGCGCCCGCCAGACATCGGGCTCGCCCGCTTCGCCCGATGGAGCGCCGAGAAGGTTTGCGATCTCTTCGGCAGGCAGCGCGTCGCCGAGCAGGCTCTTGACCTGGCCCGGGTCGCCGATGAGATCGGCGCCGGCGGAGAAGCCGGCTGCGAACTCGTCGACCAGCCGATCGAGAGTCGCAGCGGAGATCGCGCCGAGAGAAGCCGCCGCGCGCGCCACCGCCTGCAGGTCCGACTGATCGAATTGCTTGATCAGCCGGGCGGCGGGCGGCTTGCCCATGGTGAGCAGCAGCGCCGCGGCCTTTTCGACTCCGCTGAGCTCCCTCTCGCCGCCGATCGCCGCCTCAGGCATGGCCGGTCTCCTGCGGCGCCCGCAGCGGCGGTTTGAAGTCCGCGCCCGCGACCACCTCGATCAGCGACACGCCGAATCGCTGGCTCGCATCGTCCACCACGACAATTTCCCCGCGCGCGACCACCGTGCCGTTCACCACGACGTCGACCGGATCGCCGACCCGCTGATCGAGCGAGACGATCGCGCCGCGGGCGAGCTTCATGAGCCCGGCGACCGGCAACGACGTCGAGCCGAGCACGACCTGCACCGTGACCGGAATCGACAGGATCGCGCCCAGATTGGGAGGGCCCGCGACAGGCTCTCCCTTCGGCTGGCCTGCGGCGCTCGGCGGCTCGGGGGGGATGGCGGCTTCGTCCATGGGCTTCCGGTCTTGCTCGATGATTTCGGATTTTTGAAGCGGCGGCAGGAGTCGCCTTTCGCTCAAGGCTTGGCTTCGTATCCCGGCTCGAGCGCGCTCTCGACTTCGAGCCGGTAGCGGCCGGCCGCCTCGCCGAGGTTGCAGGCGAACATTCCGCGCCCCGAACATTCGAGCCGAATGGCGGTGAAATCCCTGCGTTGCAGGGGCAGGAGCGCGCCCGCCCGAAACCTGGCGACATCGCCGAGACTCATCTGAACCTCCTCCAGCACGGCGGTCACCGGCAGCCTCGTCTGCTGCACGCCGACCTCCATCAGTTGCGACCAGCGCCGGTCCGCGGGCGGCGCCTCGGCCTCGGGATCGCGAGCGAGCTCCGCGCGGAGGCCGATCAGAAACGTCTGCGGCAAAAGGAGAAGGCCCTCGCAGGCGCCGCCGTTCAGCCCAAGCGAAAACCGCACAGCCGCCGCCTCGCCGTCGCGCCGGCCGAGCGCAAAAGGATCGCTGAGCGCGAGAAGCCGCTCGAAGCTGAGCGCGATCGGGGCAACGGGAGCGAAGGCCGCCTCGAGCGCCTCGCCAAGCGCACGCGCGAACGCTTCGAGAAGCGCGGCTTCGATCGCCGTGCGCGGCCTTTTGGCCTCGCTTCCCGGAGTATCCGGGCCGTCGGCGCCGACGACTTCACCGAAGATCGACGACGCGATCAGGCGATCGATGCGCTCATCGAGCGCGATCATCAGCCGCGCCTCGGGTTCGGCGCTTTCATAGATGGCGGCGGTGAGGCCCGAGCAGTCGCCGATCGCCTGAAGAAGCGCTGTTCCGCGAATCTCCTCGATCGCCCCGCCGGAGAGGCGCGCGATCAGTGGCGACAGGCGCCGCGGCGCCTCGGCGATGAAGCGGTTGAGGACGTGGCCAAGCCCCGGCGCCCGCTCGATGGCGAGACCGGCGTGCTCGAGCATGGCGCCTTCGAGCCGGCGCGCGCCATGGTCGAGTTCGTGGGTGTCCCGGTCCATGCTTACGCCGCCTCCCTGATCGCGGTCTCGCCGCCGCTCCCGCCCCCGGGCGCCGTCTCGCTCTCGACCACGTCGATCGTCGGGCGCTCCTTGGAGGGGATCGTCTTGCGGCCGAACTCGACCGCGACCTGCGGCATCGCTCCGTTCATGAAGGCGAGCAGGCTCTGTTTCACCAGCGTGAACAGCCTCAATTGCTTTTGCCTGACCGCCCTCACCTTTTGCGCGATCGGCGCGAGGATCGCATAAGAGAGGAAGATGCCGGCGAAGGTGCCGACCAGCGCCGCGCCGATCAGGCCGCCGAGGATTTCAGGCGACTGATCGAGCGCCCCCATCGCGTGGATGATGCCGAGAACCGCCGCCACGATGCCGAGCGCCGGCAGTCCGTCTGCGACCGCCTGGAGGGCGTGCACCGGCTTGTACCGGTCGTGCGCCAGGGTCTCGATTTCCTCGTCCATCAGCGCCTCGATCTCATGGGGCCGGGCGTTGCCGATGATGATGAGGCGGCCGTAGTCGCAAATGAAAGTCGTGAGGTCCTTGTCGGCGAGCAGTTTGGGAAAGGTCTTGAAGATTTCCGATTCCTGCGGGTTGTCGAAATGCGCTTCGACCTCGCTGCGCGACTTTGCCCTGAGTTCGCGCATCAGCGCATGCAGGGCCGAGAGCACGTCCAGGAAGTCGCGCGGTTTCGGCGCCTTGTCGAGGATCGCCTCGAAGAACGCCTTGCCGCAGTCCTTGATGGTGGAAGTCGTGTTGGCGACGATGAAAATGCCGAGCGACGATCCGGCGATGATGACGAACTCGTAGGGCTGGAACAGCACCTCGAGATGGCCGCCGAGCGCGGCATAGCCGCCGAGGATGCATCCGACGGTGATGACGAGGCCGATGCCGAAATTCAAGATTCGCTCCCCCGCCAACGGTCGCCCAGATTTGCCGACCGAGACTTACGCGAGGCTGTCAGGGCCATGGTCAGCCACGGACAAGCCGGGCGAACCATGGTCACGGGGACAAGGCCGGCGCGAGTTCGAGCGCCGGCGGAATGGCGTCATGCAGAACGGACTTTATGTCTCTCTCTCGGCCCAGGTGGCGCTCGAGCGGCGCCTCGAAACCATCGCCGACAACGTCGCCAACATGAACACGGTTGGCTTCCGCGCGACCGGGGTCTCGTTCGAATCGGAAATGGCGAGGGCCGGGGACGCGAAGCTGAGCTATGCCTCAAGCGGCTCGGATTTCATCTCGCGGCGCCTCGGCGGGCTCGTCAAGACCGACAATACGCTCGATTTCGCGGTGCAGGGCGACGGCTGGTTCGGAATCCAGACCGCGCATGGGGTCGCCTATACGCGCGACGGCCGCGCCGAAATCGACGAATCGGGGACCTTGCGGACGCTGAACGGCGACCCGATCCTCGACGCCGGCGGCGCCCCGATCCTGGTCGATGCTGGCGCGGGGCCGCTGACCGTCTCCGCCGACGGCATGATCACCCAGAACGGGCGGCAGGTCGGGGCGATCGGGCTGTTTGCGATCGATCCGGCCGCCAAACTGACGCGGGCGGAAAACTCGAGCGTCGTGCCCGACAAGCCGGCGACGCCAATTCTCGAATTCACCCGCGACGGGGTCGTTCAGGGCGCGGTCGAATCCTCGAACGTCGATCCGGTGCGGGCGATGACCCGGCTCATCGAGGTGACCCGCGCCTTCGACGGCGTGGCGGCCGAAACCTCGCAGTCCGAAACCTCGCTTCAGGATGCGATAAGAGCTCTGGGGGCCTCGGCATGACTGACGCTTTTTCCGACATCCTGCCGCCGCTCGCCCGGCTCGAACATCAGGTTGGGTGGGGATTGCGCAATCTCCCGTTTGTGCAAGCGAGCGGCCCGGTCGTGGAAGTCTCGACGTCCCATTATCGGGTCGCCGGCCTCTCGCGCTTTCTCAAGCTCGGCGAATGCGTCGGCGTCCAGGCCGGCGATCGGATCGAGATCGGCGAAGTGGTCAGGATCGACGATCTTTCGGCGACGCTGAAGCCGTTCGAGGCGCTGAGCCGGGCGGCGATCGGCGCGCGGGCTTGTCGCGCCGAGGCCCTGTCGCTCGCGCCGCACCGATCGTGGAAGGGCCGGGTCATCGACGCGCTCGGGCGGCCGATCGACGGCGCGGGCGAGCTCATCAGCGGGGAGCGGTCCCAGCCGCTCGACGCGCCTCCGCCGCCGCCGCTCAGGCGCGGGCGCGTTCACGCGCCGCTGCGCACCGGCGTGCGCGTCGTCGATCTCTTCACGCCGCTGTGCATCGGACAGAGAGTGGGGGTGTTCGCGGGCTCGGGCGTCGGCAAGTCGACGATGCTCGCCATGCTGGCGCGCGCGACCCCGATCGACACCGTGGTGATCGCGCTGGTCGGCGAGCGGGGCCGCGAAGTGCGGGAATTCCTCGACGACACGCTGGGGGAGAATCGCAGCGCCGCGGTCGCCGTCGTCGCGACCGGCGACGAGAGCGCGATGATGCGCCGGCTGGCGCCGAAGACGGCGATGGCGGTCGCCGAATATTTTCGCGATGCGGGCGAGTCGGTGCTGCTCATCGTCGATTCCGTCACCCGCTATGCCCATGCGGCGCGCGATGTGGCGCTGGCGGCGGGAGAGCCCGCGGTCGCGCGGGGCTATGCGCCGAGCGTGTTCAGCGATCTGCCGCGGCTGCTCGAGCGCGCCGGACCCGGCGTCGAGGGATCGGGTTCGATCACCGGCGTCTTTTCCGTTCTTGTCGACGGCGACGATCACAACGATCCGGTCGCCGACGCGGTCCGCGGCGCCCTCGATGGGCATATCGTGCTCGATCGCGCCATCGCCGACGAAGGGCGATATCCGGCGGTCAACATTCTCGCCTCGGTGTCGCGGATGGCGAACCCGCTGTGGAGGCCGGACCAGCGCAAGGTGGTAGGAAATTTGCGCGCGATGATCGCGCGCTACGAGGAAACGCGCGAATTGCGTCTGATGGGCGGCTATACCGCCGGCGCCGACGCTTTCCTCGACAAGGCGATCAGGGCCGCGCCCCGCGTCTATGAGGCGATGAGCCAGACGATGGACGCGCCGCGGTGCGAAGACCCATTCATCGACCTTGCCGCCGCGCTGCGCGCCGACGGCAAATCCAACGATCAGTGAGGGACGATGGCGCCTGGCCACGAAATTGCGATACGCGCGCTTGGCTCCGCGCTCGCCGGCCTTTCCATGGCCTTCGCCATCTATATGCTCGCTTATGGCGGCGGCAAGGCGCGCATCTACGGGATGGAGCACCTGGCGATCTTCGCCCAGCCGCGGGGGCCGGGAGGCGCCGTCGGCGGTCCCGCCCGGCCGGCGCCGAAGGCGGCGCCCACAGTCGACATGTCCACGACCGGCTCGCTCGCCGCTCCGGCCGGCAAAGCCGGCTCAAGCCCGCGGCCGGTCGAGATCGTCGCCGCCGAGGCCGGCCGCGTGTGGCTCAGCATCGATGGCGCAATCCACGCCGCCAAACCCGGCGACATGATCGCGGGTTTGGGGAGGATCGGGGCGATCGTCCCCCGTGGGGGCGGGTGGGTCCTCATCGACGACAAGGGCAAGGACCTTCTGTCCCTCGCCAAAGGCGCGAACGGCGCCGCGCTGTTCACCCGCGACCGGATCTTCGAGTAGCGCGGCGCGGGATCGCGCTGGCGGTTCGTCGATCAGCTCCCGAATTCATTGATTTTAATTGCATGTTTGATAGGATATGAGCTTCCGAGCGGGCTTGCGCGAGGAGCCGCCGGATGCGTCTCACCAACTTCACCGATTATTGCCTGCGCGTGCTCATCTATGCCGGGCTCAAGGATGGCGAACTCGCCACGATCGACGAGATCGCCGAGCGCTACGCCATCAATCGGAACCATGTGGTCAAGGTGGTATTCCGGCTCGGCCAGCTCGGCTACCTCGAGACGGTCCGCGGAAAAGGAGGCGGCGTCCGGCTGGCGAAGGACCCGGCCGAGGTGAACCTCGCGACGCTGGTTCGTGAGACCGAGGACAATCTGGCCATCGTCGAGTGCTTCCGCGAGGAAGGCTGCGGCTGTGTCATCGAGCCCGCCTGCGTCCTTAGGAAAGCGCTCCGGGAAGCCCTCGACGCGTTCTTCGCCACGCTCGAGCGATACACGCTTGCCGACCTTCTGACGCCAGGCCGCAGCCTCCGGCGCCTGCTTCGGCCGGTCGCCTAGGCGAAAGCACAAAGAAACTTCCGCGCTGTCCCTTGCAAAAGGGTCAGTGAGGCGTATAACATAGATACGAAATATATCTTTATCCCTGCTGCTGCCGATCGGCCAACGGAGCCCGTCCATGACCTATGTCGTCACCGAGAACTGCATCAAGTGCAAATACATGGACTGCGTCGAGGTGTGCCCGGTCGATTGCTTCTATGCGGGCGAGAACATGCTGGTCATCCATCCTGACGAGTGCATCGATTGCGGGGTCTGTGAGCCGGAATGCCCTGCGGAAGCGATCAAGCCGGACACTGAGCCCGGCCTGGACAAATGGCTGAAGCTCAACCGCGAATATGCGTCGAAATGGCCGAACATGACCGCTAAGGAGATTCCGCCCGCCGACGCCAGGGAATGGGACGGAGTTCCCGGAAAGCTCGCTCATTTCAGCGCCAATCCGCACGACGAGAACGCCGAGCTCCATGCGACCGGCCATGGAGCGGAGACCAAGGATAGCTCGCCATGACCGCCGCGAACGCAGCGCGCGACAATCGCGCTTTCCCGAGGCCCGCCGCCAGCGTGCTCGCGGGCGAGCTGAGCCTCGAGAACATCCTCGCCGGTCCGGTCGTTCGCGCGATGATGGCGGCGGACCGCGTTGACGCGGAAGCGCTCACAGCGATGCTGCGCTCCGTCGCCTTGAGATTGGGCGGGCGGACCCGTCGCCCGGCGAGTTTGTCCCCCGCGCCCGCCCGGGCGCGCGCATTCGGCGCCGGAGGGCGCGCGCCGATCGGCCCGATCTGCCCGGAAATCTCGGCTGTGTGGGCGGAAGGATGACGGTCATGATCCAGATCGAAGACGCGCCGTCGACAGATCGGCTTCACGAGCTCGAATCCTGGGCTCGGGCCGAATACGAGCGCTGCCATCCGCAAGAGAGTTTCGACGACCTCAAGCGAAGAGCCCAGTTCACGAAGGAGGACAAAGGCCTCCTTCGGCATTGGCTCGAGGCCGCGGCGCGTCGCGATCGTCGTACGGCCCGCCCGGGCGCCGCCTCGGTTGAATCATCCGGGTGATCCATGGGCCAAATGCTGAAGGAGAGGAGTCATGGTCAGCCATGCGTTGTTTCACCAGTGGCCCGGCGCCACGCCTAGAACAAAAGGGGCCGGCTCCGCCGCCAAGAGTCTTCAGGTTCGCCAGCGGCGCCTCGCCCTTGTGGAGTCCTTGATCAGGAGGCGAAGCGAGCCCTGGATGACCGAGGAAGCGGCGGCCGCTGAACACCATCCCACCCTGCTCGAGGACAACCCTTCCTCCGGCTAAGAGCCAACCTCACGTCGCAATCCGGCGCTTATTGATGGTATCGCTCCCGCCGCGTCGCGAGCCCGGCGCGTCGAAAGCCGGGCGGCACGGCCTTGTCCCCAAAGCTGCGCCGGAGAGAACCTCAGTCTCTATCGAAGGAGATCCCTGCAATGACCTCAGTCTATCCGGCCTCCACTCCCGAAGTCGCCCGCAAACGGCGCGAGCTGACGCCCGGCCAATCGGAGGCCTTCCAAGCGTTCAGCAAAGCCGTGTTCGCGGACGGAGCGCTTTCCGCCAAATTCAAGCAGATCGTCGCGGTCGCCGTCGCCCATGTGACCCAATGTCCTTACTGTATTCAGGGCCACACAAAGGCGGCGCTGCGGTCCGGAGCGACCCCAGAGGAGTTGATGGAAGCGGTTTGGGTGGCGGCGGAAATGCGGGCCGGCGGCGCCTTCGCCCATTCGACCATCATGCTGACGGCCTTGGCCGAAGGGCAGGAGCGTCCAAATCAGCGACCCGCTCCGTAGATTAGCGCCGCGCCGACCGTCCAAAGCCGAAATGGCCGTCGTCGGGGCGACCACGGGGATTCCGACATTATGTTGACAAATCCAGAATGGAAGCCTACCATTTCTAAATCATCAGAAGCGTTCCCGGCTTGCCGGGCGTCGCGGCCGAGGAGATCAAAAGACGAGAGAGCGCTGAGACGCCCTGAACACAAACTGAGATGCGGGTCGGATTTTTTTATTTTTTTCGCCCGTAACCCATTGAAAAGTCCCGATTCGGAAAAATAAGCGCCAGTAAACGCCAGCTAATTTACTAGCATTTACTAGCCCTTGGGTGGCGTTTATTGGCGTTTGCTCGCTCGTAACTCGCCCTCAGGTTGCGCTATCCCCGGCCGACGAACGGCATCTTGGTCGCCATGATGGTCATGGTCAGGATGTTGGTCGAGAGCGGCAGGGAGGCCATGTGCGCGACTGCGGCCCCGACCTCGTCCACCTCCATCATCGGCTCGGGCGCGATGCGCCCGTCGGCCTGGCGCACCCCCTGGGTCTGCTTGCGGGCCATCTCGGTCAGCGCATTGCCGACGTCGATCTGGCCGCAGGCGATGTCATGGGCGCGCCCGTCGAGGGCGATCGACTTGGTCATCCCGCTGACCGCGTGCTTGGTCGCGTTATAGGCGATCGAGAGCGGCCGCGGCGTATGGGCCGAGATCGAGCCGTTGTTGATGATCCGCCCGCCCTGCGGCTTCTGGCGCTTCATGAGGCCGAACGCGCCCTGGGCGCAGAGGAACATGCCATTGAGATTGACGTCGACCACCGCGCTCCATTGGGCGAAGGTCAGTTCGTCGATCGGCACCGGAGGGGCGTTCTGGCCGGCGTTGTTGAACAGGAGGTCGAGGCGGCCGAACTCGCGCTCGATGGTGGCGAACAGGGCCTTGACCGCCTCCGGGTCGCCGACATTGGTCGGGCTGGCAAGCGCTCGGCGGCCGAGCCCCTTGATTTCAGCCGCGACCTCCTCGAGCGGCTCGCGCCGCCGGCCGGCCAGCGCCACATGCCAGCCGCTGCGCGCCAGCGCCAGCGCCGACGCTTTCCCGATCCCCGATCCCGCGCCCGTCACCAGGGCGAAACGCTCCCCGTCCATGAGTTCTCCCCTAAAGCCTCCGCTCCCGCCCAAGCTCCGGCGCCATGCGCCAGACGGCGGCGGCGAGCACGATCGCGCCGCCGAACATGGTCGGAAGGCCCGGATTCTCGCCGAAGGCGATAAACACCCATATCGGCGCGAGCACAACATCGAGAAGCGAGATCAGGCCCGCTTCGGCCGAGGGGATAAACTTGGCCCCCTCCATGAAGATCACGAAGGCGAGGCCGATCGTGGTCAGGCCGAACAGGAACAGGATGGCGAAATCGTAAAGCCCAATCGAGGGAAGCGGTGAACTGACGAGGCCGAAGACGCCCGAGCCGAGCGCGCCGAGGCAATTGACGACGATCATCGACGCGCCGGGCGCGCGCCGCTGGAGCACGATCATGCCCGCGAAGGCGACAGTCATCAGCATCGACAGCGCCTGTCCCAGGAGACGCCCCGAACCCAGGCCGCTCGCCGCGATGATGACGATGCCGACGAGCGCGGCGCACGAGGCCATGAGCGTACGCGCGGGGACCCGCTCGCCATTGACGAGGAAGCCGATCGCCGCAGCGACGAAAGGCAGCGTGGCGTAGATCACCATCACGTCCGCGATGGTCGTCGTCATTACCGAGGCGGTGTAGGCGGAGATCGCGATCATCGCCAGGAGAGCCACGACCGGCGAGAGCGCGCCAAAGCCGAAGGGGTTCTTGAGGCGCCCGCCCGCATGTTCGATCAGGCCGATGGCGGCGATCGAGACCGCGCCGAGAGTCGCCCGCCAGCCCATCACCGTCCAGACGTCAAGGTGAGCGAGCAGGCGGGCGAACAGGCCAGCCAGGCTCCACAGGACCGTGGCCAAAAGGACCAGCAGCACGCCGCGCCGGCGCGCGGAGTTTTCGCCGGGCACGGGAAGCCTCTCCTCATCGATCGGGGACTAGGAGAATAGGGAGATTCGCGGCCGGGGTGAACCGCGGCGGCCCGCCCTCAGTTCGGGCGCTGGCGCGCCCGGCCGGCGCTCGCCGCCATGGCGAGCGAGATGGCGAGGCGGCGGGAGAATCGGCCGCAAGGCCCGACGAGCGCGGCGAGCGCCGAGCGGAACGCAAGCCCCTCGGCCCCGACGCCAAATACAATCGGTTCGCGGGTCTTCGTGGGAATCGCGAGCGTGCCGAACGCCCAGTCCCAAACGGCCAGCGCAAAACCGAGGTTCTTGTCGAAATGGATCGGGTTGGCGGAATGGTGCAACTGGTGATGGGCCGGACTCTGCAGGATCCGCCCGGCGACGCCGGTGAACGGGATCCACATGTGGGTGTGGCGCAGATGGCCATAGGTCAGGAGGAAGGCCATCGTGACGATGTTGCCGTTGAGCAGCGTGAACGGGCGCACGCCCGGGCCGAAGGCATAGGTCATGACGCCAAACACGATCCCGGTCGAGAGCCCGATCAGGTTCATGAACGCGACGATCTCGACCGGATGCTGACGCAGTTCGGTGAGAGCGGTCATCACCTCCGCGGAATGGTGGACCTTATGAAACTCCCACAAGGCCGGGACTTTGTGGAAGCAATAATGGGCGAACCAGTACGCCAGCTCGTAAGCGAGGACCTGCAGCACGGTCGCGAGCGCGAGCACGCTCCAGGCGGGCCAAGGCGTGGGCGAATGCGGCCCGAATCCGTGGGTTAACGCAGCGGCGACGGCGTCGCGCCAGAAGAACAGGCCGAGCCCCAGCGCGCCATAGGCGGAGGCGAATACGATTGCGTTCAGCGCCCACAGGCGCGTGTCGACCAGTGACGAGGGATGCAGGAGGATGCGGGCTGGGAAGATCGAGCGCACGAACCCCTTGACGCTGAGCGGCCGGCCGCGGGCCCGGCGCCGCTCGGCGTAGTAGAGCGCCGAGAACAGGAGCGCGCCGCCCAGCGCCGGGGCTCCATAGGCCGAGGCAGGGGCGAAACTTTCCATGACCGCGCTCTCTAGCGCTGTCCAGATGGCGGCAAGCACGGGAGCCCTCGGCTCGAGGTTTCTTTCGCAAAAAAAGGCTAGCGCAGGAGCCTTCTCAAAAGGTTAGAAGGGACCGGCGAAAGCAGGGCGCGGCTTTCATGCGGTGGTCACTTGGGGCGCGGGCATGGGACAAATCCTGGGCGTGGCGGACTGGCGCATCTTGGCGACGACCGCGAATTCCGCCTTTCTGCTCGCTTTCCCTTCGCTCTTCTCGATCATCAACCCGATCGGCGGCGCGTTCATATTTTATGGTTTCACCAAGGACTTCGCCTCGTCGGACAGGGTCAAGGTCGCAGCGCGCGTCGGGTTCTATTCGCTTCTCGTCATGTTCGGGGCGCTGTGGGCCGGAACCTATGTCCTCTCCTTCTTCGGCGTCTCGATCGACGCGCTGCGAATTGGCGGGGGAACCGTGGTGGCGCTCAGCGGCTGGAAGCTCTTGACGGCGCCCGATTCTCACGCCGACCAGAGAGGCCGGGAACGCGTCGCCGCGGACGGCGCCGACGGCGATCCCACGCAGCTTGCCTTCTTTCCGCTGACCCTGCCGTTCACCACCGGGCCGGGCACCATCGCGGTCGCGATCACCATTGGCGCCGAGCGGCCGTCGAACGGCATCGGCCTCTTGGCCTTCTTCCTCGGCGCAAGCGTCGGAGCGGTCTTGAACGCCGGGATCATCTGGATCGGCTACCGCTTCGCAGACCGTCTGACGAAGCTGGTCGGGGCGACAGCGCGGGTGGTGATCGTTCGGCTCACCGCCTTCCTTCTCATGTGCATCGGGGTGCAGATCCTGGTGATCGCGATCGGGGATCTGGTCGCCAAGTGGCGGATCGTTTAGAGCCTCGCCGCCTTTTCGGCGGGATAGAGCGCGCGGTAGCGCTGAAGGCGGGCGGCGTAGGCGGCGGCCCGCTCCGGATTGGGGTTGAACTCGCGCTGGACCGGCGGGCGCCTGCATACCGCCTCGACGCTTCCCGCGCCTGCGGCAAGCATGCCGAGCCTTGCCGCGCCGAGCGCGGCGCCCGCTTCCGCGCCGGAAGCGAGGTCGATCGTCAGGCCGGTGACGTCGGCGATCATCTGACCCCAGAATTCCGACCGCGCGCCGCCGCCGACCAGCAGGGGCCTGACGGGCCGCGCCCCGGCCGCGTCTAGAACGTCGACCCCGTCAGCGAAAGAGAAGGCGACGCCCTCCATCACCGCAAACACCAGCGCGTCAGGCCCGTGCCCGGCTCTCAGGCCCGCAAACATGCCCGTCGCTTCGGCGTCGTTGTGCGGCGTGCGCTCGCCACTGAGATAGGGCAGGAAGATCGGTGCGGCGGCGACCTCGCCCTTCGACCGGGCGAAAGCCGAAGCGCCGGCGATCAAGGCGCCAATGTCGCCCTCGCGTCCTAGGACGGAGGCGATCCAGGCAAGCGAGGAAGCCGCTGACAGCATCACCGCCATCCCGTGCCAGCGATGCGGCAGCGCGTGGCAGAACGCATGCAGCGTGCGCTCGGGCAAGCGCACGAAACGGTCGGTGACCGAAAAGATGACCCCCGATGTGCCGAGCGACACGAACCCCGCTCCCGGCTCGGTCGCCCCGACGCCGATCGCCGAGGCGGCATTGTCGCCGCCCCCGCCGGCGATCGGAACCTCTCGCCCGCCGAGACCCCAGGCGGCGGCGATTTCCGGCTTAAGGTGCGCCGAAACTTCCGAACCCTCGACCAGGGTCGGCATGGCTTTCTCGGTGAGACCGGTCGCGGCCAGCAGCGCCTCATCCCAACGCCGGCGCCCGACATCGAGCCAGAGCGTCCCCGAAGCGTCGGACATCTCGGACACGGCCGCCCCCGAGAGGCTCAGGCGCACATAGTCCTTGGGCAGCAGCACGCGCCTTGTCGCCTTGGCGACCTCGGGCTCGTGGGCGGCGACCCACAGCATTTTCGGCGCGGTGAAGCCGGGCATGGCGAGATTGCCGGTGCGCTCTTCGAGATCGGGAACGCGCCGCTTGAGCTCGGCGCATTCGGCGAACGAGCGCCCGTCGTTCCACAGGATCGCTGGCCGCAGAGGTTTGTCCTCAGCGTCGAGCAGGGTCGCGCCATGCATCTGGCCCGAGAGGCCGACACCGGACAGGGCGGCGAATTCGGATGGGGCGCGTTCGCGGATCGCCGCGACCGCCGCCTCGACGCCCTCGATCCAGTCCGACGGGTCCTGCTCGCTCCACAAAGCATGCGGGCGCGAAACCCTGAGCGCGGACGAAGCTTCGGCGACCAGGCGCTGCGCGCCGTCGACGAGCAGCGCTTTCACCGACGAGGTGCCGATGTCCAGCCCCAGAAACGTTTCGCTTGCCCGCTCAGCCATCGTCGCCTCCCTTGTTCGCGGCGACCATAAACAAAAAGCCCCGGCCTTGTCGCCGGGGCTTGAATGTCGACGCGTCAGGCGCTGTGCGATCGGAAGTCAGGCGACCTTCAAATTGCCCGCTGACGAGCGTCCGGTGCGCTTGTCGGCGACAATCTCATAGGCGACCTTCTGCCCTTCGTTGAGGTCGCGCAGCCCCGCGCGCTCGACGGCGCTGATGTGAACAAACACGTCCTTGCCGCCATCGTCGGGTTGGATGAATCCAAAGCCCTTCGTTGCGTTGAACCATTTGACGGTTCCCGTTGCCATAAGATGCAGTCCTGTAGATGAAGTTGGATGGAGCGGCCGGATATCGCCAGTCCGCTATCGGTGCGGAAGGCTTCCTCGCCGTGCGCTGCAAGGGGCGCAGTCGAGTCGTCAGTCGAACATCGATGGCGTTCCTTAGCCAGACAAGGTGTTCAAATCAAGACCCCTATTCCTCATCGTCCATCGACCTCATCGGGTTCCATGCGGGTGCGGCGCCCAAACTAGAGCCATGCACCGACGGCATGGGCGATCTGGGCGCCGGCTTCGTAATAGGCTTGCCTGGCCGCCGGCAGCGCGGGCGCGTCCGGTTCGGTGACCGGCAACGGCAGGTCCTGTTCGCTCTGCCTGCCAAGAACGTGATCGGCGATCAGGCGCCCGAACACCGCGCCCGTGCCAATGCCCCGGCCGTTATAGCCGCAGAAGGTCACGACGTTCGGACCCAGGCGATGAAAGCGCGGGAGCGCGTTCGCGGTCATGCCCATCATCCCATACCATTGCGTCTCGAATTCGACTGAACCGATCTGCGGAAAGGCCTTCTTGAGCGCGCGCGCGGCCCAGGCGCCGTGGACGCCGAGGCCCGCGAGGCGCAGCGCGCCGATGCTGCCGAACAGGAGCCGCCCCGCCTTGTCGAAGCGGAACGAGTTCAGGATCAGCCTCGTGTCCCAGCAGCCCTCGCGGCCCGGCAGGATCGACGCCGCGAGGTCCGGCGCGAGCGGCTTGGTCGCGAAGTTGAAATAGGGCACGCGGATCTGCTCGCGTGACCCTTGCGCCCATTGGGCGCCCTCGGCATAGGCGTCGGTCGCGACGACGACCCAATCGGCCGCGACGGTCCCCGCGCCCGCCTCGACCCGCCAGATCTGCCCCGCGCGCTCCGCCGAGCGCACGGGGCTTGAAGTGTGGATGACGGCGCCCGCGGCCAGCGCGGCGCGGGCGAGTCCGCGCGCATAAGCCAGCGGCTGGATCGTGCCGGCGCGCTGGTCGAGGAGCGAGCCTTCATAGATGTCGGCGCCGATGCGCCGCGCGGTCTCCGCCCGGCTCAGCACTTTGACCGGAGCGCCGCGCGCGCTCCATTGCCGCGCGCGCTCCTTTATCTCCTCGAGCCCGGACTGTCCGACCGCGCAATGCAGCGTGCCGTTGCGCACGAGTTCGCAATCGATTCCATGCTTGTCGACGAGCGCGTAGACTTCCGAGGGGCCGCCGCCGAGCAGGGCGAGCAGCCGCTCGCCATAGCCGGGCCCAAGCCTCTTCACGACCTCGTCGGGCTCGAGCCACATGCCGGCGTTGACCAGGCCGACATTGCGCCCCGCGCCCCCGAAGCCGATTTCGACCGCCTCGAGCGCGACGACCTTCGCCCCCGCTTCGGCGAGCCTGAGCGCGGCGGACAAGCCGGTATAGCCGCAGCCAACCACCGCGACGTCGGCCTTAACCTCGCCTTGAAGCGGCAGGGTCGGCGGCGGCGGGGGCGCGGTCATTTCCCAGAGGCCGTGCGAAAGGGGGTCGTTTTGCATGTGGCCTGACGATCGTGAAACCGGACTTAACCTGACAGAACCCGTCGTTCGGCGCGACCCGCCGGCGCGCGGCCGCAACTTCGGCTTCGCGGCCCAGCCAAGACAGCAGACGCCAATAAACGCGAGCAAATCGCTCGTAAATGCTAGTAAAAGTGCTGGCGTTTACTAGCGCTTATTTTTTCGAATCGGGACTTTTCAATGAGTTACGGCCGAAAACAATAAAAATTTTCGCCCCGCGCCACACTGTGCCCAAAAGGTCACGAATCGATTTCGCTCCCCTTTCGGTCGGCCAGGCGAGGTCCGGGTTGATTCCCATAATGAGAACATGTCTAACCAATGCTTCTGATTTTGTCAATCTTTTGTCGCCCCTCCGTCACCCAGCCGGTCATTGAGATGGAGGCGGTCCGATCCCGGCCGGCGCGGTGAAGAATTATTCAACCGACCGGTTGACTTTCAAAAGCGCCGGTTTATATTCAACCACATGGTTGAACTAGAGACCTCCCGGCTGAGCCCCATCTTCCACGCGCTGAGCGATGCAACGCGCCGGCGCATGCTGCTCGAGCTCGCCTCGGGCGAGCGAACCGTGGGCCAGCTCGCGGAACCCTTCGCGATGTCGCTGGCGGCGGCCTCGAAGCACATCAAGGTCCTGGAAGGCGCCGGACTGATCCGCCGCGAGGTGCGGGGCCGAGCGCATCTCTGCCGCCTCGACCCGGGACCGCTGGAAACCGCCCACGAGTGGCTGAGCTTCTACGAGCGCTTCTGGACCGCGAGGCTTGATGTCCTCGACCGGCTGCTTCGTGAGGAGGCGGCGCGCGACGACGCCCGCGGGGGGAATCCCCATTCGCCCGAGGACGGGACCCCAGTTCCAAGAGAAGGAGACGACCCATGAACGAACGCGCCAATCCCGACGCCTACGGCGTGCTCACCGAGCCCTCCACCTTGACGATCCAGCGCTTTCTGCCCGGCCCCATCGAGCGGGTGTGGGCCTATCTCACCGAGAGCGACCTGCGCCGCAGGTGGCTCGCTTCGGGCGCCATGGAGATGAAGGTCGGCGCGCCGTTCGAACTCGTCTGGCGCAACGGCGAATTAACCGATCCGCCGGGCCAGCGGCCGGAAGGCTTTGGCGAAGAGCATCGCATGCAAAGCGAGATCACCGAGCTCGATCCGCCGCGCAAGCTTGCATTCACCTGGGGAAAGAGCGGCGGCGTGACCTTCACCCTCGAGCCGAGGGGCGAGCGGGTGCTGCTCACCGTCATCCACCGCCGCCTGCCCGACCGCGGCATGCTGGTTGGCGTCAGCACGGGCTGGCACGCGCATCTCGACATGCTGGCCGCGCGTCTCAGAGGCGAAGAGCCCGAACCGTTCTGGGACGGCTTCGGCCGGCTCAGGAAGGAATACGACCGGCGCATCCCGCAGTGAACGGGAGCGGGCGCCGGAAAAGAGGGCGGCGGCCCAGGCCTTTCCGTCACCCCCCGCGAAAGCGGGGGTCCAGAGCCTCGGGAAGGCTTGTCTGGATGCCCGCTTTCGCGGGCATGACAAGCGGCTGCTCCTTCCGAAGGTCCGGCGTTCGAATGTTGTGAATTGCGCCCATCATTCCGATGCCCCGCCGGGGCGTCATAGCAGGAGGTCAAGATGCCCAATCATGTCGTCTCGCGCGACGAATGGCTGAACGCCAGGCTCGCGCTGCTCACACAGGAAAAAGAGCTGACCCGCCTCAGCGACGAGGTGGCGCGGCGGCGCCAGGAGCTGCCATGGGTCAGGGTCGACAAGCCTTATCGCTTCGACACCGACGAGGGGACGGCGACGCTCAAGGACCTGTTCGGCGGCCGCTCGCAGCTCCTCGTCTACCATTTCATGTTCGGGCCGGACTACAAGGCCGGCTGTCCGTCCTGCTCGATGATCGCCGACGGGTTCAACGGCTTCGCCGTGCATCTCGCCAACCATGACGTCGCGCTTTGGGCCGTGTCGCGCGCCCCGCTAGCCAAACTACAGGCCTACAGGCGGCGCATGGGCTGGACGTTCCCGTGGGCCTCCTCGTCCGGCGGCGACTTCAACTTCGATTTTCTCGTCTCGGTCACCGAGGAGCAGCAGCGGGCGGGAGGCGTCGAATACAATTACCGGCGCGCCGACCACCCGCTGACCGCGGCGCAGGTTCCCCCGATCGTCGCTGAGTTCGCGGCGACCGTCGGCGCCGACGGGCGGACCTTCATGCGCGAACGGCCGGGCATGAGCGCCTTCGCGCTCGAGGACGGCCAGGTCCACCACACCTATTCCACTTACGCACGCGGACTGGACGGGCTCTGGGGGTCCTACCAGTGGCTCGACCGCGCCCCCAAGGGACGCAATGAGAACGGGATCTGGTGGCGCCGCCACGACGAATACGGCGCGCCTCAGCGTCAACCCGCTCAGCAAATTGGAGGTTAGCGATGCACATTCCCCCGATCGTGTCGCGTGAGGACTGGGACGCCGCCCGCGAGCGGCTCCTCACCAAGGAGAAGGCCATGTTCCGCGCCCGCGATGCGCTGGCCGCCGAACGGCGGCGGGCGCCGTGGATGGCGGTCGACAAGGCCTACGCGTTCATCGGGCCAAACGGCACGGCGAGCCTCATCGATCTCTTTGAAGGCCGGCGGCAGCTGATCGTCTACCGCGCGTTCTTCGAGCCGGGCGTGTTCGGCTGGCCCGACCACGCCTGCCGCGGCTGCTCGCTCGGCGCCGATCAGGTGTCTCACCTCGCGCACCTGAACGCGCGCGACACGACGCTCGCCTACGTCTCGCGCGCGCCGCAGGCGGACATTCAGCGGCTGAAGGAGCGGATGGGCTGGCGGATGCCCTGGTACACGATCACCGACAGCTTTGATAAGGACTTCGGCGTCGACGAATGGCACGGCCACAACGTCTTCTTCCGCGACGGCGACAAGGTCTTCCGCACCTATTTCATCAACAGCCGCGGCGACGAGGCGATGGGCACGGTGTGGAGCTACCTGGACGTAACGCCGCTCGGGCGCCAGGAGGCATGGGAGGATTCGCCCGAGGGCTACCCCCAGACGCCAACCTACAAGTGGTGGAACTGGCACGACAATTACCAGGCCGAAGCGGCGCCCGATCCGCGATGGGTCAAGGTGTCGGACGCCGGCGAAGCGGCCTTCCGGAACCAGGGCGCGGGGACATGAGCGACGCCTGCCTCGCCCACTCGGCGGGCCGCGCGGCGGCCGCCCGCGTCGCGGCCGACTGGCTGAGCCTCGCGGCCGCGCCGGCCTTCGCAATGATGGCGCTCGTGACCGCTCGTCTTGGCGGCGGCATGGGCGCGGTGTGCCCGGGGATTGACCACGGGTCGCTGATGGGCGGAATGGTCCCGATGTACGTGCTCATGGGCGCCTTTCATTCGGGCCCATGGCTGAGGCTGATCGCGGGCCGAAGGAGCGGCGCTTACGGCTGCTGAAGTCATTGCGAGGAGCGAAGCGACGAAGCAATCCAGGAGTCGTCGGCGCCCCACCCTGGATTGCTTCGCTGCGTTCGCAATGACCTCGCAGGTCGATCCGGTCGGAACGTGGTCAGCTCTGGCGCGTGACTTTCGCCGCGCGCTTTTCGAGGAAATCCCTGAGCCGCTGCTTGGCTTCGCCGCTCATTTCCGCGATCGACGCCATCAGCGACTCGGTGAGCAGCCCGCTTGCGGGATTGCTTTCGGCGATGCGCGGGAGCGCGTGCAGGACGGCGAAATTGGTGGTCGAGGTGTTGGACGCGGCCTTGGCGGCGAGGGCCATCGCGGTCTCGAACCCCTTGCCGTCGTCGACCAGATATTGCGTGACGCCCGCGGCCTGCCCTTCCTCGGCGGTGAGCGTCCGCCCGGTCAGCATCATGTCCATGACCCTGGGCACGCCGATCAGGCGGGCGATGCGCACGCTTCCGCCGCCGCCGAGAAAAATGCCGCGCTGGCCCTCCGGGAGCCCATAATAGGCCGAGCGTTCGGCGACCCGGATATGGGCGGCCGCTGCCAGTTCGAGCCCGCCGCCGACCACCGCGCCATGCAACGCGACGATGACCGGCGCGCGGCCGAACTGGATCGTGTCGAAAGCGCGATGCCACATCCGTGAGTGGAGCACGCCCTCGAGCGGTTCGTGCTGCTCGGCGACCTCGGAAAGGTCGAGGCCGGCGGAAAAATGCGCGCCCTCGCCGGTGAGCACGACGGCGCGAATGTCGGAGGACATGCGGGTGAAGAAGGTCTCGAGCCCCATCACCGTCACATCGTCGAGCGCGTTACGCTTCTCGGCGCGCGTGAGGCGCAAATGCGCGATCGCGCCAATGCGGGCCGCCTTCAGCGACTTCGGCAGGTCGATGTCGATCGGCTCTTC
>DATGHB010000304.1:0-16021 GCA_035308265.1 Roseiarcus sp. | reverse complement strand
ACGCGCAGCAGGCGGCGGCGGACGCGGCGGCGCATTACGGCAAGCATGTCACCCTCGAGCGCGATCCCGATGTGCTCGACACCTGGTTCTCCTCGGCGCTGTGGCCTTTCTCGACCCTGGGCTGGCCGGACGAGACGCCGGAACTGAAGCGATTCTACCCGACCGACGCGCTCGTCACGGGCTTCGACATCATCTTCTTCTGGGTCGCTCGGATGATGATGATGGGACTGCACTTTCAGAAACAAATCCCGTTTCGCGACGTCTACATCCACGCTCTGGTGCGCGACGAGAGGGGGGCGAAGATGTCGAAGTCGAAGGGCAACGTCATCGACCCGATCGACCTCATCGACCGCTTCGGCGCCGACGCGCTCCGATTCACCCTCGCCGCGATGGCGGCGCAGGGCAGGGACATCAAGCTCAGCGAAAGCCGGATCGAAGGCTACCGCAACTTCGCAACCAAGCTCTGGAACGCCGCGCGCTTCGCCGAAATGAACGGCTGCGTCCGGGTCGAGGGATTCGATCCGGCGAAAGCGCGGGAGCCGCTCAACCGCTGGATTCTCGGCGAAGCGGCCTCGGCGGCGGCGGAAACGGCGGGAGCGATCGAGTCCTATCGGTTCAACGATGCGGCGAACGCCGTCTACCGCTTCGTCTGGAGCGTGTTCTGCGATTGGCATCTCGAACTCGCCAAGCCCCTGCTGCAGGGGGGCGGCGACGCTGAGGCCAAAGCTGAGACGCAAGCGACGATCGCCCATGTGCTCGAGATGATCGCCGCGATCCTGCATCCGTTCATGCCGTTCCTGACCGAAGAACTGTGGAGGATCACGGGCGAAGCCGGGCCTGAGCGGGAGGGTCCGCTGGCGCTGGGGCCCTGGCCGGCCCAGGGCTTCGAAGTCGACGAGGCGGTCGAAGCGGAAATCGGCTTCATCGTCGACCTGATCGCCGAGGTCCGGTCGGTGCGCTCGGAGATGGGGGTGGCGCCCTCCACCCTGACGCCGCTGGTTCTCGTTGGCCCAAGCGAGCGGGCGGCTTCAGGCGCGCGCGCCTGGAGCGAGAGCATCGGGCGCCTCGCTCGCGTCGAATCGATCGAGACCGCCGGGGCCTCCCCGCCCGGCGCGCTCATTCTCGTGGTGCGCGGCGAGGCGATTGCGCTGCCGCTCGCCGGCGTCATCGATCTTGACGCCGAGAAGGCGCGCCTCGACCGGGAGATCGCGAAGGTCAGGCTCGAAATCTCCAAGGCCGAGGCCAAGCTCGGCAACGACGACTTCGTCGCCCGGGCGCCGGAAGAGATCATCGCCGAGCACCAGGACCGGCTTGAGACATTTCAGGCGCGGCTCGTTAAGCTTAACGGTGCGCGGGAGCGCCTGGAGCGTGTCTGAAGCGGCCCGGCGCGGGGCGAATTGTTGCTTTTGCGCAACATCCCTGATGCAACTCTCGCGAGTCGAGATTCCGGCTGGAATGCGCCGCGATTGCGCCATAAACGGCTCGCAGTTTCCCGCCCGGTTTTATGACGAAAGCCGTCCGTGTCGCGACCGCCATCGAAGGCCGGCGACGCGGGCGGGTCGCGGGTCGGGATCGAGATGCGCGTGGTCGCGTGTGCGGAGGCGGAGGTAGCGGTCGACAAGGCGCCGTTGCGCCGCCGCATCGCGTTCGCGATCATCGGCTCGATGACACTGGGGTTCACGCCCGCTTTCGGCTTCGACGGGACGGCGACCAGTCCGTCGGAGAAGATCCCGAAAAACTTCACCGACCCCCAGCAGGCGCTGCGCGCCGGCGTCAACGATTTGAAAGCAGGCGACGCCGACGCGTCGATCGCGGCTCTCACTTACGCAGCGGAAGGCGGGGAAGCGATCGCGCGCTGGAAACTGGGCGAGATTTACGCGGACGGCAAGGTCGTGCGGCGTGATGACGTCAAGGCGTACCACTTCTTTAACCAGCTGGTCGAGGACTACGACGAAGACCAGCCGGATCGGCGAAACCAGAGCGCGATTTCCAACGCGTTCGTCGCGGTCGGCGTCTATTGCCTGAACGGCATCCCCAATAGCGACGTGCGGCCCGATCCGCGGCGTGCGCACGAACTGTTCCAATATGCTGCAACGATCTTCGGCGACCCGAACGCGCAATACAATCTTGCCCACATGTACATGGTTGGCGGGGGTGGCCTCGCCAAGGACAATATCGCCGCAATTCGCTGGCTGGCGGTGGCGGCCGAAAAGGGCCATGCGCCCTCGGAGGCCCTGTTCGGGCATATGCTGTTCATCGGCGAGGGCGCTCCGCAACAGCGCCCGCGCGGGCTGATGTGGCTCGAATTCGCCAAGGACGCCGCGGCCGATCCGAAGCAGGCGTGGATCCGCGAGCTTTACCAGCGCGATTTCGATCTGGCGAGCGACGACGAGCGGCAGGCGGCCGAGGCTTTGCACGACGCGCGCGCCAAGGGAGCCCCGCCGTCGGCGCCCGTCAGGGACGTCCTCAAGGCGTTCCTGAGGCCCCTTGCCCCGCTGGTCGGGTCGGCGGCGACGCCAGCGGCCCAGTGAGCGGCGGCCGCGCGGAAAGCTCAACGCAAGGGTGAAGCCGCGGCGCCCCGCCGCAAGCCGGGTGGCGCCGGGCGCTCATCGACCCTATGGGGTCGTCTTCTTCATTTGATTACCGCCGCCCGGGGTTTTCATGTCGGACTCGGCGACCGGGCTTTGCGCATAGTGAAAGTCAGGCGCGGCCTTGAGCTGGGCCAGGGTTACGTTGAGAATGGCCTTGTCAGGATAGCCCTGGCTCGCTTCGGTCGCCGCCGGGTCGGTTTCCTTCATCGGCGGCTGTTGTCCGCCGTTTGTCGCCGTGGTTGGGACGGCAGGGTTGGCCGGCGTCTCGCCGGTCGCCGGAACCTTCCGGCTTTCCGTCGTCCATTGGATCGCCGAGAAGGGCACGCCGACGTCCTTCTTTCCGATCCCGAGGAATCCGCCGACCCCGATGACCGCGGTTTGCGTCGCGCCATTGTGGTCCATCAACAGGTCGTCGATCTTTCCGATCTCCTTGCCGTCGGAGCCGTAGACGCCGACTCCGATCAGCTTCGGCGCACGCCACTGCGATTTTTCCTGGCTCGTCACGAAGTTGACGCCAGACGGCGTCTGCGCCTGGACTTGCGGCTGCTGGTCCTTCGGCGCCGCCGGATTGTCTGCGCCGTACGCGCTGGACCCGATCAGCGCAGTGCTGAACAAGGTTGCGTAAGCAAGCGTCTTAAGCATCTTCGCCTCCTTTTCGAGAAGCATGGCCGGACGTGACCTCGCGGGCCCGCCGCCGCTCCGCACGCTTGGCGGGGTGCGGAGGCTGTCCTTTCGCGCTCGCTGGAGCGCTTGGTCAAAACCGCCTTCGGGCGGAAAAGTTCCATTGAGATGACAGGACGGCCCGGATGGGATAGGCGGCCCGGGCGGGGCTTATAACGGGCGCAACGCAGGCGCTGGATGGCCCGGGAGATGCGGAATGGTTGAATCTGCCCTGCGGTTCCTCAAAGGCCCCTGGGCGACCGCGGCCCTCGTCTGCCTTGCGGCGTTTGTCGTGCTGTTCGCGCTCGCCGGCCAAACCGTCAACGCGCCGTTCGTCTATACCGCGCCGAAATGAAGCGTAGCGCCTCGCTCGATTTTCTGCGCGGCGCGGCGGCCTTCGCGGTCGCGATCCCTCATTATCTCACCGCAAACGCGCCGTTTCAGCCGTTCGCGGAGGCGTTCGCGATCGCCGGCGTCGAGGTGTTTTTCGTCCTCAGCGGCTTTGTGCTCGCGCCACAGATCGTCAATTGGGTGGTCGGCAAGCCGTGGCGGAACCTCGGCGTGTTTCTCGTCCGCCGCTGGATGCGCACCATCCCGCCCTATGTCGTCGCGCTGATCGCCATCGCGATGCTGACCGGCAACCTGATGACGGGGGACTTCGTCCGCTATCTCTTCTATGTCGAGAACCTCTTTCGCTCCGCCAACCACCTGGATTTCTATCCCGTCGCCTGGAGTCTCGCGGTCGAGGAATGGTTCTATGCGCTGTTCGCGCCCGCCCTGTTCCTTGTCGCATGGCTCATCGGCAGGAGCGGCCGGCGTTTCGAGGCGGCCTTCGCGATCCTGGTCATCCTCGCCGTGGCGGCGGCGCGCTTCAAGTTCGCGCCGCACGACTGGGATTTGAACGTCCGCCGGGTGACGCTGTTCCGGATCGACTCGATCGTCTGGGGCTTCCTGCTCTATCTCGCGCTTGAACGCCGTCCGCCGTTTGCGCTGGGCGTCCCGCGAGAGAGATGGCGCCTTGCCGCGCTCCTCACAGCTCTTACGGTCTTCATTCCGATCGAGCTCGCCGTGGCGATCTTCGCGGTCAGCGGCGAGCGTTTGGCGCAGCAGGCCTTTCCCTACGTGTCGGCGGCGTTCGGCATGATGCTGGTCGGCGTCCTCTGGCGGGCGGAGGGCCTGTTCCGCAGTCGCGCGGTCAGAGGCGCGAGCTTTTTTCTCGGCCGCATCTCCTACTCGGCCTATCTCTTTCACCTCATCATCATCATGGCGCTCAAGCCGAGGCTCGCCGCGGCGCCGCTGGCCGTGCAGCTCGCGATCTACGTCCTTGCGATCCTGGCGTTCTCGACGCTCTTCTTTGCCGGCTTCGAGCGGCCGATCCTCATGGCCCGCCCCTATTATGGCGCGGCGCGGCGCGCAGCGGCCGCGGTCGTCGCGCCGCAGGGCGAAGCTCGCCGCGTGCGCCCCTCGCTTCTTGGCGTCCTGCTCGGCCTTGCAGCGCTCGGCTTGGGCGCGCTCGCCCGCAACGCCTTCATGGCCGACGCGCCTTATGTGTTCTATGCGCTTCTCGTCGCGACGGCGGTTCTCGCCCTTGCGCTTGCGGCTCGAGCGCAGTCGGCTGGCGCTCTCGCCGTGGCTGCGCGGGCTTTCCTTCTGTTCGCGCTCACGCTGCCGTTCGCCGACGCCCTCTACCGCCATTCGACCGGATTGCCGCTGACCGCAACGGTCGCCGAGCCCACCTATTCCTATCGCGCGGCGCACGCCAATCCGGCCGCGTTCGCGACCTGGTGGTTCTATTACCTGCGCGAGTGGATCAGGGACGACGGGATCAGGGCGGCGATCACGGCGCCGGACCCCAAGAAGAAGCTGCCCTTCATCCTTGTTCCGGGCAGTTCGGGGCGGATGTTCGACACCACGGTCCGCATCAACAATCTCGGCTTTCGCGGGCCGGACATGACGCGCGACAAGGGCCAAGCCTTCCGCATTTTCGCGCTTGGCGAGTCTCAGACCTTCGGTCCCACCCTGCGCGACGGCGAGAAGCCCTGGCCGGAGCTTCTGCAGGACCTGTTCGACAAGCATGCGTCATGCGGCCGCAGAATCGAGGTCGTCAACGCCGGAACCGAGGCTTACACGCTCGAGGACAACCTCGAGCGCATGCGCCGCGATATCCTGCCGCTGAAGCCGGATCTGATCGTGAGCACCCACGGAATGAACGGCTTTTTCCCGTTCGGCCTGAGGCGCGTCCCCGAGCCTGTGGAACCTGGCGTCAGGCCCCGGGCTTCGGCGCTGATCGCCCGCGCGGCGCTGACGATCGAGCGCGCCGCCCACGACTGGCGCGCGCGAAGTTCGGCAGAAGCGCAGGCCGCGGCGCTTCCGCCGATGTCCGACGCCGAACTGATGAAGACCCGCTACGCCCAAGACTATCGCAAGCTCATCGCGCTTGCGCGCGAGGACGGGGCGGACATCGCGCTCGCCACCTCGACCATGGCGGTCGATGCGAAGAGCCCGCGCGAGGTCAAGGATTTCTACGGCGCGGTGTTCAAGCCGATCGACGACATCATCGCCGCCAACGCCGCCCACAATCGCATGGTCAAGCTGATCGCCCGCGAGGAGGACGTGGCCTCGATCGACATGACCAAGGGGGTCGATGGTGTATGGGACGACGATCTCTATCTCGACATTGTCCACTTCACCGAGCGGGGCAACGAGCGGGTCGCCGGCCTCATGTTCCACGCCCTGATCCCGATCCTGGCCGAGCGTGACGGGGTGAGTTGCGAGATTCGTTGACCAACTCGCGAAAGCGCGCAAGCACGGCGGGGGCCCGCGCCAGCCCGCCTTCCCGGAAAAATCGCCTTGTTTTGGCATCCGCAAACCCGGCGACCACGCCATCCCCAGCGCGCTGTCCAATCGAAGCTGTCCGGACATAGAATGCACGGCGGCAAGAAAGGGGTCGCCCATGCCTCCAAGCGAAATCGACGCCATTCGCGCGCTTCTCAGCGCCAAGCCGCGGCCGGTGGGCTGGGCGGAGCGCCGCAAGCGCCTCGACGAGGTCGGCGCGCACTGGCCGGTCGCTGACGACGTGAAGCTCACGCCGGTCGATCTCGACGGCGTGCCCGCGGAATGGTCGATCGCGCCGGGCGCCGACTTGTCCCGCGTGCTGATGTTTTTTCACGGCGGGGGCTATTGCTCGGGATCGATTCTAAGCCACCGCCGGATGGCGACCGAGGCCGGCCGGGCAGGGGGCATGAGGACCTTGGCCGTCGGCTACCGTCTGGCGCCGGAGCATCCGTTTCCCGCCGCGCTCGACGACGCGCTGACCGCCTGGCGCCGGCTGCGCGGCGAAGGTTATCCCGCCGGGCGGATCGCGGTCGGCGGCGACAGCGCGGGGGCGAACTTGGCCGTCGCTTTGGCTGGAGAGTTGAAGCGCGCGGGCGAGGAGCTGCCGGGCTGCCTCTGGCTCGTCTCGCCGTGGACCGACCTCACAATGTCGGGGCGGTCGCTCGTCAGCAAGGGCCCGGTCGACCCGCTCATTCACAAGGAATATCTGGAGGAGCTGGCCGCCGCCTATGCGCCTATCGACATGGACCGGAAAGACCCGCGGCTCTCGCCCCTCTACGCCGATCTCGAGGGACTGCCGCCGACGCTGATCCAGGCCGGTTCGGCCGAGACGCTGCTCGACGACGCCGTCCGCTTCGCCGCCGCCCTCGGCGAAGCCGACGTCGCCTCGACGCTCGAAATCTGGCCGCACATGATCCATGCTTGGCCGCTCTGGAACGCCGCGCTCGAGCCCGGCCGCCGCGCGCTCGCCCACCGGGCGCGTTCTTAAGGCAAAACCTGGAGGCGCGCTCGCCTCCCGGCGCCGGTGCGCTTGCCAAAGCCGCTCAATAGGGGCACGCCAATCCCCGGCGCGCGGACCTTGAGTCCGGAATCCAGGCGAATGACTTGACCACCGAATCGAACGTCGACCCGAAGCCGGCATCGAGCGGCGAGGCGCACTCAGGCCTGTTCGGCAATTCCGCTTTTGTCGTCATCCTGGTCGCGACCTCGCTGTCGAGCCTGGGGCTCGCGATGTTCGACACCGGTTCGGCGTGGCTGATGACCAGCCTCAATCCGAGCCCGAGGCTGGTTTCGGCCGTCCAGGTCGCCGCCACCCTGCCGCTCTTCCTCCTGACCCTGCCCGCCGGCGCGCTGACCGACGTCGTCGACCCGCGCCGGCTCCTGATTGTCGCGCAGGCCGGGATCGTGGCGATTTCGATCGCCTTCGCGGCGGTGGTTACGGCCGGGCTCGCCAGCCCGCTCCCGCTGCTTGGGACATCGTTCCTGATCGGCCTGGCCGGCGCGTTCGCGGCGCCGGCATGGATGCTCATCACCCCGATCCTCGTTCCGAGGTCCGAGCTCAACAGCGCGACCGCGATCGACACCTCGAGCTACAATGTCGCGCGCGCGATCGGTCCGGCGATCGCCGGCTATGCGATCGCCGGCTTGAGCATCGCGGTCCCATTCTGGTGCTGCGCCGCCGGCAGCCTCATCCTGCTCTCGGCCCTGATCTGGTGGCGCGCGCCGCGGCGGCCGAAGGAGACCCTGCCGGCCGAGCGCCTGATCAGCGCGATGACGGCCGGGGTGCGCTACGTTCGCTACAGCCGCGAGATGGACGCGACCGTCATCCGCGCGGTCGCCTTCTTTCCCTTCGCCAGCGCCTATCTCGCCCTGCTGCCGCTCATCGCCCGCAGCCAGAAGGGCGGGGCGGAGGTCTATGGCGAGCTGATGGCCGCGATCGGCCTCGGCTCGATCGCCGCCACGTTCGCGCTTCCCTGGCTGAAGACGCGGCTTGGCCCGAACGGGCAGGCCGCCCTCGGCGCCGCAGGGACCGTGGTCTCGCTCTTTCTGCTCGCCGCGGCGCGCGAGCCCGTTCTGGCGCTGGTCGCCAGCTTTGTCGAGGGCGCCGCGTCGATCGTCGCGCTGACCACCTTTTTCGTCTCGGCGCAGGTGGCTTTGCCGGAGTGGGTGCGCGGCCGGGGCCTGGCGATTTTCCTGACCGCCTATTACGGCGCTCTCACGCTCGGCAGCGCGGTGTGGGGCGAAGTCGCGACGCTCAAGGGGGTGCCGTTCGCCCTCTCCGCGGCCGGGGTTGGCGCATTGATCGGCGCGGCGCTCACATGGGGGTGGAAGCTGCAAGGCGGCGAGGGGCAGGATCTGACCCCGTCGATGCGCTGGCGGGCGCCCCTCTTCCTCAACCGGATGGCCAACGATCAGGGGCCGATCCTGGCGATCGCCGAATACCGGATCGACCCGAAGGACAGCCTGGCCTTCCACGCCGTGATGCAGGATGTCGGCCTCGAGCGGAGGCGGGACGGCGCCTACGCCTGGCATATGTTCGAGGACCCGGATGAGGAGGGCAAACTGATCGAGACCTACCTCCTCCATTCGGCGCTCGAACTCAAATATCGCCAGGCGCGGGTGACCAAGGCCGACGAGATGATCGAGGAGCGCGCGGCGCGGTTCTTGAAGGCGCCGGCCGAGACCCGCTATCTGGTCGCGCCCGAGCGGCGGCTCACGCCGTGGCGGAAGCGGCTTAAGGCGCTGCGCTCCCGCCGCGACGCGCCAATCGGCTAATAATACCGCGGGATCGGACCGTTGTGAGGCGTCATGCGGTCGGTCAGATCGAACATGACCTCGTCAACATAGCACCAGCCCCAGCCTTCCGGCGGATCGTAGCCCTCGATGATCGGGTGGCGGGTAGCATGAAAATGCCTGGTCGCGTGCTTGTTCGGGGAGTCGTCGCAGCATCCGACATGGCCGCATGTGCGGCAGATTCGCAAATGCACCCAAACGTCGCCGTTCTCGAGGCATTCTTCGCAGCCGAGCGCGCTCGGCGTCACCTCGCGAATGGTGTTGAGATGCGTGCAGGTCTTGGTCATCGCAGGCGCTCTTGCGGGTTAAAGATGGGGACCTGGAGTATGCGACAGAAAGGTGTGAATCGCCGCCACCACTGCGGCCCCTTCGCCGATCGCGCCCCCGACCCGCTTGACCGATCCCGACCGCACGTCGCCGACCGCGAACACGCCCGGCGCCGAGGATTCGAGGGGCGCTGGGGCAAGGGCGTCATTGGCCGCTCCACCGCCGGTCAACACGAAGCCGGCCTTGTCCAGAGCCACGCAGCCTTGCAGCCATTCGGTCGCTGGATCGGCGCCGACAAAAAGAAAGACGTTGCGGATCGCGGCCTCGGTTTCCTGGCCGGCGCGGCGATCGCGCCACCGCACGCCCTCGAGATTGCCGCCTGCCGGGCCGCGCAGGGCGACAAGCTCGGTCTCGGTCATCAGCTCGATGTTGGAAGTCGCGGCGATTCGGTCGATGAGATAGCGTGACATGCTTTCGCCGAGGCCCGATCCTCGCACCATCATGCGCACTCTGGAGGCGTGACCGGACAGAAACACCGCGCCCTGACCGGCCGAATTGCCGCCGCCGACCAGAACGACCTCTTCGCCCGCGCACAGGCGCGCTTCGATCTGGGATGCCCAGTACCAGACGCCGCGGCCCTCGAACCGGGCGATCTCGGGGATCGCCGGATGGCGATAGCGCGCGCCGCTGGCGACCACCACGGTCCGCGCTCGAACGCGGTCGCCGCCGTCCGTCTGGAGGACGAAGGCGCCGTTGACGCGTGTGCAGTCGAGCGTCTTGACCGCGACCGGAATCATCACGTCGGCGCCGAATTTCTGCGCCTGGATGAAGGCGCGGGCAGCCAGCGCCTGGCCGCTGATTCCGGTGGGAAATCCAAAGTAGTTCTCGATCCGGGCGCTGGCGCCGGCCTGACCGCCGAAAGAGCGCGCGTCGAGGACGGCGACCGACAGGCCCTCGGAGGCGCCGTAGACTGCGGTCGAGAGCCCAGCGGGCCCGGCGCCGACCACCGCCACGTCATAGACGAAGTTCGGACGCGACACGACGGTCAGCCCGATCTGACGCGAGAGCGCCTGCTCCGAGGGATTGCCGAGCACCGCGCCGTCGGCGCAGACCACAAGAGGCAATCCGCCGGCGATGTCGGCATAGCGGCCAATCACCTCTTTGGCCTCGAGGTCTTTCGCCGGGTCGAGCAGATGGTGGGGATAGCCGTTCCTGGTCAGAAAGCCGTCGAGCCGGATCACGTCCGCCGCGTCCGCCGCGCCGATCAGCACGGCCCCGGCGGCCCCGCTTTGAAGGAGGGCCACCCGGCGAAGGATGAGCGCCCGCATGATGCGCTCGCCGAGTTCAGCTTCCGCGACCAGCAGCGCGCGCAACCCTTCGGTCGGGATGACCAGGGTCTCGACATCGCCCGCCGCCGTTCCATCAACGAGCGCTGCGCGAGTGGCAAGCTGGCCGACGTCGGCGAGGAACTGACCTGCGCCCTGCGCGGCGATCGGCGTCAGGTGCCCCAAGCCGTCGCGTTGGGTGGTCGCCACCTGGCCCTTGAGCACGACGAACATGCCGGGGCTGACTTTTCCGGCTTCGAACAGCTTCTCGCCGTGCGAATATTTGCGGTACGACCCATACCGCCGCAATCGGTCGATTTCCTGGGCCGTCAGCTCAGGAAACGTCTCCTGATAGCGAGGTCCGTGCGCGGGATAGACTAAATCGGCCATATGCCTCGGCTCTTTGCGTCGACCGTCGCGCCCGATACGTACGGAGCTTGCGCTGCGATCGGATCGGGGCAACCTCGCGCCGCCGCCTGTCGCGCCTCAAGCGTTGCCTCGTGCGCGCCTATTTTTCAAGCGCGGCTGCAAGCGCGTGGGACAATCGGGCAGGGCGCCGGCGCGGATTTGTGCCGAGCGCCACTTGCGCCGGTCGCGCCGTTCCGGATTAAGGGGCGTCGCGCGGCGGAGCCCTGATGACCGAAACCTTTCAAATCCTGATCCTGCTTCTGGCAGTCATATCCGCGGTCGGCCTGATCGCGAAGCGATTGCGGATTCCGCCCGCCATTCTGCTGGTGATCACCGGCGTCGGGCTCGCGCTGATCCCCGACCTGCCGACGCTGGAGCTGGCGCCCGATCTCGTCCTGGTGCTGGTGCTGCCGCCGATCATCTACTGGGACGCGGTGAAGATGAGCTGGAAGGAATTCCGCTTCAACCTGCGCCCGATCACCTTGCTCGCGGTCGGCTGTGTCGTGTTCACCACCGTCGCGGTCGCCGGGGCGGCCCACTGGCTTTTGGGCTTTCCATGGGCGGTCGGCTTCGTCCTGGGCGCGATCATTTCGCCTCCCGACGCCGTCGCGCCGCTGGCGATCGCTGAGCGCATGCACCTGCCAAGACGCCTGCTCGTCGTTCTCGAGGGCGAAGGCCTGGCCAATGACGCGACCGCGCTCGTCCTCTACCGCTTCGCGGTCACCGCGGTCAGCGTTGGATCGTTTTCGTTCGTCGAGGCCGCCGGCACGTTCATGACGATTCTTGCGGGCGAGATCGTGTGGGGCGTTGGCGTCGGGTGGCTCATGCTTCGCCTGCGGCGCTGGGTGCGCGATCCCGGCATCGAGTTCCTGCTCTCGATCCTGACCCCGTTCATCGCCTATTGGGCGCCCGAGCAGCTCGGCGGCTCCGGCGTGCTGGCCACGGTTGCGGCCGGCCTCTATGCAAGCTGGAACGGCTCGCGGTTGATCGCGCCGGCGACCCGGCTCCCGGGCGTGGTGTTCTGGGATCTCCTCACCTATCTGATCCAGGGCATGGTGTTCCTGATCACCGGTCTGCAAGCGCGCACCCTCATTCCATTCATTCGCCACTACTCGGGCGCCGAACTTTCCATGGCCGCCCTTGTTGTCTGCGCCGTGGTCATCTTGACCCGCTTCCTGTGGGTGTTTCCCGCGACCTACCTGCCGCGTTGGCTCGTTCCCTCGATCAAGCGCTATGACCCGTCGCCGCCGTGGCAGCAGCCGACGCTCCTAGGCTTCACCGGCATTCGCGGCATTGTTTCGCTTGCCGCCGCGCTCGCGATCCCCTTCACCGTCGCGGACGGGAGCCCGTTTCCGGAACGCGACCTCATTCTCATTCTCACCTTCGCGGTGATTTTCGTCACCCTGGTCGGCGAAGGCCTGACCTTGCCAGCGGTGGTCCGGGCGCTCGGCCTCGCCAACGCCGGACGCCGCGAGCGGCAGGCCGAGTGGGAGGAGGAGTTCAAAGTCCGCAGACGCGCGATCGAGGCCGCGATCGAACGGCTCGACGCGCTCGCCGCGACCCGCAGGCTCCCCGAAATCGTCGTCGGGCCGATGCGCGCGCATCACCGCTATCGGCTGGAAGACGTCAACCGCTACAGCGACGGCGACGCGCATCACAGGAAACTCGCCGAGCTCGGCGACGAGCTCGAACTCGCGCTGATCGAAGCGGAGCGGGACCTCGTCAACGGGCTTTACCGCGAGGGCGAACTGAAGGACGAAGGCCGCCGGCGGATCGAGCGCGATCTCGATCTGCGCGACGCCCTGCTCGCCAATCTGCGGGCCAGGGAATAGGGGTCGCTCGCCTCCGGCGATACCGGGCCGCTGGAGCGATTCGCAGACTGCTGCATCAGGCGGCGCGGCGTTGGGTATGTAATTACATTTGCTATACGTATAATGCTGTTTTTGAGACGTGGAACTAAACGGGGTCCCAACGCACTGAAAACATTAGGGGGCACCGGTAAAATTACTGTTGAGCCAAGCGCGCTCATTGCGCCGGTCGCTTCAATGCGGCCCCTCCAGCGTTCCGCTTAAGGGCGCCTCTAACCCGCCGAGACCTCGATCTCGTCGTAGCGATTGACGCGGTAGAAGATATACGAGATCGCCCAAGCGGCGGCAAACACGCCGACGATCACATAGCCTAGCGCGCCGAAATTGTCGTTGAGCAAGCCGATCGCGCCCCAGAACCCTCCGCCGTCGGCAAGTCCCAATTGGGCGCCGATCAGATTGAGCGTCTCGAGACCGCCGACAATCACAGCGACAATGACCGACACGGCGGTGATGGTGAGATTGTAATAGAGCTTCCGGATCGGCTTGACGAACGCCCAGCCATAGGCGCCGAGCATCAGGATGCTGTCGGTGGTGTCGATCAGCGTCATGCCGGCGGTGAACAGCGCCGGAAACACCAGGATCGACCAGATCGGCAGGCCCTGCGACGCCTGGGTGGCGGAAATGCCGATGAGGCCCACCTCGGTCGCCGTGTCGAAGCCGAGGCCGAACAGCACGCCGAGCGGATACATCTGCCAGGAGCGCTCGATCAGGCGAAAGAAGCGGCGGAACAGGCGCCCGAGCAGGCCGCGATTGGCCAGCATGAGGTCGAGATCCTCCTCGACGAACCGGCCGCCCCCCTTGACCGTCTGGAACGTGCGCCACACCGTGGCGAGGACGATCAAGTTGGCGATCGCGATGGCGAACAGGAACACAGCCGACGCCAGCGTCCCGACGACGCCGCCAAAGCTCCCGAACGCCTCGAAGCGATTCTGAAGCGCCGTCGCGGTTGCGGCGATGGCGATGGTCAGCGCGACGACGATCGTCGAATGGCCGAGCGAGAAGAACAATCCGACCCCCACCGGCCGGCGCCCTTCCTGTATGAGCTTGCGGGTCACGTTGTCGATCGCCGCGATGTGGTCGGCGTCGAACGCGTGGCGCAAGCCGAAACTGTAGGCGAGGGCGGCCGTGCCAAGCAGGAGCGGATAGTCGTGGAAGGCGACGATCGCCCACAGCCACGCGGCGGCGTTGAGGATGAACAGGAGGATGTAGACCGCGATGACCTTGCCCCGGATGTTCTCTCGGCCGTCGTTGAACAGACTGGCGGTCGTAACGTTCATTCTGCGCGCTCCCCGCTATCGGACTTGGTTCTTACGCCGCATTGCCTTCGCCCGCCCGTTCTCGGCCCCGGTTGCGCGCTTTCGGGCGTGACGCTCAGTTAAATCAGGGGACGAGGTCTCGCCCGCGGATCTGACGGGCTTCCGTTTGGGCCGCCGTTAATTTTCTGTCAACGCGAGTGCTCGAATATCGACGTTTCCTTGGGTAAGCGGCGCGCTGTCGCTCAGTCGCTTATCCCGAGCCAGGCTCCGGCGTCGAGACAAAGGGGGCGGCCATGCTTGCATGGTTGCTTTGGCAACTGGAAAGGTTCGAGCGAATACGCGCGGTCGCACGCGCGCTGATGAGCAAGTATGGCGACGAAGCCTATGCGGAAGCCCGCCGTAGGGAACGTCTGGGCAGAAGCGACGGAACGGCGGGAGACTGGCGCCGCGTCGCACTAGCCGTCGCGCGCTGGACGTCCAATGTGGACCCTTGCGTAACCGCGCGTTCGTCTTCGTCGGAGCCTGATTCCGCTGAGAAGCCGGCGGGGATCGTTTCGGAGCAGGCGCCGACGTTCCGGATCCAGTTTGTTTGCGGGACGACCGATTGCCGCCCAACGAATTTGATGGAGAAACAGGTTCAAGTTGCGGACGCTCCCGCGGCAATCATCGCCGCGGCGAATATCAAGTGGCCGCCCCAGACGATCGGGGTGCGTATCCTGGATCGCGAAGGCCACGAAGTCTTTGCGCGCCAAAAGGCTCAGCGGAGATAAGACAGTTCGTCCGGTCCTCCGACCGCCGCCAGCTTCAGGAGCGCAAGGCGCTGAGCCGGTCAACCGCGTTTCGCGGCAACCAGATCAGCCGGTCGCCGCCGGCGTCGATTTCCGCTTCATATGCGCCGCTTCCAAGCGGCAACGTCGAGACAAGGGCGCTGAACGCGACATCGGAGATTGCGATGCGAACCATGGGCGGTCGTTCCAAATAGAAGCCCAAAGCCGCAGTGGTAAATGTCGCATCTCCGCGTTGCCCGTGTCAAGCGAGACGGGCTGGTTTTTTGGATTTTCATTGCCGCGCCAAAAGCAGGGCCCGCAAATGGGAGGCGGCTTGCTGGCCGCACGTTTTTCACGACCGGCGACCGCCCGCCTGGGCCTGTGGGGCAGTTATTGCTTGCCGGAGTAGCAGACCAGTTTGCAGGAACTGCCGTCGCAAAAAAGCAATGGGGAACGGTTGCAATCCTTCGGAGTGCGGACTGGCCTGACGGGAGCGGAGTCTGGGACGTCCGCGCAGTTTGCCCACCCGGTGCAACCACTCGAGGAAACAAGGCTGCATTTGCACAGTTTGGCGGCTTTCGCCGGGTTGCTCGCCCATATCGGCGACGCCATTGTCGCGAGCGCAGCCACCAGCGCCAAACGCAGAAGCTGCATCCCGGCAACGCCCGACAACGGCCAGCGCGCTCCCGCCGATCCCAGCCATCTCGCTTCAGCGGCGAAAAGCGCGTTCATGAGGCCGACGTGTTCCTAACCATGAGAGCCGCGAGCAAATCGTGCCGCATTTGGAAAGCGCCAGATGCGCTATCATGAAGAAGCCGCCGAGTGCGAGCGGCGGCGACAATCCTGGCGCGGGGATTCCCGGCCGCTAGGCTGGAAAGCCGACCGCGGCGGTCATCATCGCCCAGGTCGATGGTTCGGGCGGCCGTCAAGGCGCCGGTTTCGCCCAGGTAAATGATCGGCAGCCCCGCGCCGGGTGAATTGCCGGCGAGGAACCCGGCGTAAGAACCGTCGCCGTTGGCCCAGGCTCGATAGCGTAAGCACCCTTCTTCGCTCGGCTCAACGTAAAGCCAGACTCACCGATGCGCGCCCCCGCGAGAGCTTCACGCGGGTGATCCTCAGATTGGCGACGGTCGCTTTGTCCAATAGCATCTTTGAAAGTCCGCCCGGATTGGCCAACCCTTAGGTAAGTCGGCATCGGGGCTGGCCAACCCTTTGACCTCATTGGCGCGCCCAGCGGGAATCGAACCCGCG
>DATGHB010000303.1:0-7589 GCA_035308265.1 Roseiarcus sp. | reverse complement strand
AGCCCGGCGCGGCGCGCGGGCAGGCAAATCTCGTCATCCTCCTCGGGCGGGCAATCGACGATGATCAACCCGTCGACGCCTGCAGCCTTCGCGTCGCTCAGAAACGCTTCGACGCCATAGACATATATGGGGTTGAAATAGCCCATCAGAATGAGCGGCGTGTCCGAATCCCCGGCGCGGAACTGTTTGGCCATCCTCAGCGTCCCGCGCAAGGTCTGGTTCGCTTCGAGCGCCCGGCGTCCCGCGGCCTGAATCGCGGGACCGTCCGCGATTGGGTCGCTGAACGGCATGCCGAGTTCGACAATGTCCGCTCCCGCCGCGGGCAAGGCGGCGAGCAGCGCCGACGAGGTCTCAGCGTCCGGGTCGCCGGCCATGATGTAGGTCACCAGCGCGGCGCGGCGTTCGGCGGCGAGGGTCGAAAAGCGTGAATGAAGGCGCGCGGTCATCGGCCGCTCGTTATCACGGATGAGGGGCGCCGCGAAAGCAGGGGAAGGCGCCCAGGGCGCGGGGCTCATCCCGATCCTCAAAGCGCTCGACCGGCGGGGCGAATCTCGATAGATCGGGAAAAGACGCCTCAATCAACGGCGAGGGCGAATAGCCCACATGCGCCGATTCCGGGGGGACCATGAAGTTTCTTCTCTTGTTTGTCCCCTGTATTCTCGCGCTCTGGGTCCCGCTCTACAACTCGGTTCCTCCGTCCCTTTTCGGCATTCCATTCTTTTTCTGGTTCCAGCTCGTCCTTGTTCCGGTCTCCGCGCTCACCATTCTCGCCGCGGACCGGATCGGCAGGGACTAGGCATGTTCGCGCATCTCAACGTCGTCGCGACCGCGGTCTTCGTCTTCTTTTTCGCCCTCGTTTCGGTGCTCGGATTCGCCGCGGCGCGCTGGAAGGCGGGCGATCTCGCGCACATCGACGAATGGGGCCTCGGAGGCCGGCGCTTCGGCCGCTGGATCACCTGGTTCCTGCTTGGAGGCGATCTCTACACCGCCTATACGGTCATCGCGGTTCCCGCGCTCGTCTTCGGCGTCGGCGCCTTCGGGTTCTTCGCGGTGCCGTACACGATCATCATCTATCCGTTCCTGTACCTGACGTTGCCCAGGCTGTGGGCGGTCTCGCACAAACACGGCTACATGACCGCCGCCGACTTTGTGCTTGGCCGCTATAGCCACAAGGGACTGGCGCTTGCGGTCGCGGCGACCGGCGTCCTGGCGACGATGCCCTATATCGCGCTCCAGCTCATCGGCCTCGAGAAGGTCATTTCCGCGCTCGGCTTCTCCGGCCAGGGGATCATGGCGCATGCGCCGATCACCATCGCCTTCGTCATTCTCGCGCTCTTCACCTATCGAAGCGGCTTGCGCGCGCCGGCGATGATCGCGTTCGTCAAGGACGCGATGATTTATATTTTCGTCATCGCGGCCATTGTCATCATTCCCTACGAGCTTGGCGGTTTCGCCGCCATTTTCGAGGCCGCGGGCAAGGCGTTCGACGCGAGGGTCGCCGCCAATCCCAAGCTCGCGGCCGGGCTCACGCTGCAGCCGGGCCAGGTCGGTCCTTACATCACGCTGGCGGTCGGTTCGGCGATGGCGCTGTTCATGTACCCGCATGCGCTGACCGGAACGCTCGCGGCTTCGAGCGGGCGCGCCATTCGGTTCAACATGATGACGCTGCCCGCCTATTCCGTGGCGCTGGGGCTGATCGCCCTGCTCGGGCTGATGGCGATCGCCGCCGGGGTCAAGACCGCGACGCCGCAGGACGCCGTGCCGCAGCTGGTGCTTTGGGCGTTCCCCAACTGGTTCGCGGGCTTCTGCTTCGCCGCGATCGCACTTGGCGCGCTGGTGCCGGCGGCGGTCATGTCGATCGGCGCGGCCAACACCTTCACCCGCAACATCTGGAAGCCGTTCATTCACCCCGCGATGTCGCCCAGGCAAGAATCGGTCCTCGCCAAAGTGGTTTCGCTCCTGGTCAAGCTTGGCGCGCTGGTGGTGATCTTTGTCATGCCGACCCGATTCGCCCTCGACCTGCAATTGCTCGGCGGGGTCTGGATGGTGCAGATCTTCCCGGCAATGATCCTCGGCCTCTTTACCCGCTGGTTCAGCGGCCCGGCGCTCCTGATCGGCTGGGCGGCCGGCATGATTGTCGGGACCGCCCTTTCCTGGACGGGGACAGCCTGGAGTCCCCTGCACGCGCTGAAATGGGACATTCCGCTCATCGGCCATTTCGATCTCGGCCTAGGCTTCGCCGCCTATAACGGACTGACGGCGGTTCTGATCAATTTTCTGGTCGCGGCGGCGCTTTCTCTGGCGCTGCGTTCCTCGGCCGCCGATCAGACCTCGCCGGCCGACTATGACGATCGCGCGCTCGCCTGAGTGGGGCCATGTTGCGGTTCGATCCGATCGGGCGTTAGTCTGCGCGTCAGGGAACAAGCGATGAGCGAAGCGGAGCCGAACTCCGGAGACAACGATCCGTCGGTCGCCGAGCCGCGAGGCCCGGCCTATGACTTTTCCGCCGTTCAGGGTTTCCAGCTTGTCGGGGCCGAGGACCAGGGCGGCGGAGACGATCCGGGCTGGCGGGACGCTCTGAGACTGGAATTTGAGGCGCGCGCGGCGCGCTTTCATCAGGCGGTCGATTCCGCGATCGTGCTCTCGAACGACGGGGTGATCCGATGGCTGGGCGATCCGGTCGCCAGGCTCTCGGCCGGCGCCGACGCGCTCAACCCCAGCGCATTGATGCTCGCTGACCCGTCGCTTCCGGACGCGTCCCGGGATACGATCAGGACGCGGGTCGAACTTTGGATCGCCGCGACGACGCGCCGCATTCTCGCCCCCCTGTTCGCGCTCGAGAGCCTTCAGGAAGGACCGGAGAGCGTTCGCCATCTGGCTCACAGGCTCGCCCGGTCGCTGGGGATCCTGGAGCGCGAGCCGATCCGGGCCGAGATCAACGCGCTCTCTCAAACCGACCGGGCGGAACTGAGAAAGCTGGGCGTCCGCTTCGGCGCCTATTATCTGTTCGTTCCGGCGCTGATCAAGCCGGCGGCAAGAACGCTCGCCCTTCAGCTGTGGAGCCTTCAGGCGCCCGGCGACGCGGGCGAGCTTCTGCGGGCGCTGGCCCCCATCGCCGCCTCCGGCCGGACCTCGCTGGCGCTGGAAACCGGGATTTCGCACGAGGGCTATCGCGTCGCGGGCTATCGGCCATGCGGGGAGCGGGTTGTCCGGGTGGACATCATCGAACGTCTCGGCGGCATGATCCGGGCGGCGATCGTCGGCGAGCAGCCGGGCGTTGCGCCGGAGGGGCCTCCGGAAGGCCGCCCCGCCTCGAGGGGATTCGTCGTCAACGGGCAGATGACCTCGCTGACCGGATGCTCGGGGGAGCCATTCGCTTCGATTTTGCGTTCCATGAGATTCCGGCCGGTCGAGATGAAACGATCGGAATTCTTCGGCGCCCCCGCCGGCCAATCGCGCGAACAGCCAGCGCCCCTCGCGCCAACGCAAGCGCAAACGCTCACCGGCGACGATCCGCCGCCGACGCAAGAAACGAGCGAAGAGGCGGCGGCCATCGAGCCGGTCGCGGTCTCGGCCGAGGCGCCGCCCGATGCCGGCGAGCCCCTCGTGAATGACGCCCCGTCTCCGGGCTCCGCCGACCTATCCGGCCCGGAGGCGAACAGCGCCGAGGAGGGCGTCTCGCCGCGGGCTTCAGGCCCGAGCGATGCGGGGACAAGCGACGCCGCGATGAGCGGCGACGAGACCATCGTCGTCTGGCGGCCGGATCATCACCGGACCCGGCCCAGTCGCCGCGAGACCAGGAGCCGCCCGCCGTCAGGAAACGCTACGCCGCGCCGCTCCGATGACGCCGGTCAGGGCCCGGTTCGGTCGGCCGGCAGGGGGCGCCTGAAGAAAAGGCGTCCGGACGCGGGCGAGGGGGGGCGGGCGCCCGCGAGCGCCGATCGCCCCGGCCCGGGCGCAGATGAAAAACATCGCCAACGCGCGAGCGATCGTGATATGCGTTCCAATCCGCCGGCGGCGGCGCAGCCCAGGGCCACGGTTGACCCGAACTCGCCCTTCGCCAAGCTTCTCGAGCTCCGTTCGCTGCTCGAGGGGCAAGCCAACAAGCGCCCCTAGCGCGTTAGCCGCGCAACGCCGGGGTTGGGACGTCGATCCCTTGTAAAAGTTGGGCGCATCTGTCTGGAAATCGGGGAGACAATAGCGTAGAGCCTGTCGCCCAAGGTGTTCATGAGGATATGCGTATGACCTATGTGGTTGTGGAAAACTGCATAAAATGCAAATACTTGGATTGCGTCGAGGTATGCCCGGTCGATTGCTTCTACGAGGGCGACAACATGCTCGTCATTCACCCCGACGAATGCATCGATTGCGGCGTGTGCGAGCCGGAGTGCCCCGCGGAAGCGATCAAGCCGGACACCGAGCCCGACCTCGCCTTTTGGCTCAAGTTGAACGCTGAATACGCCAAATCCTGGCCAAATATAACGAGCAAGCGAGAGCCGCCGCCCGACGCCAAGGAATTCGACGGGCGGGCGAACAAATACGCCGAGTTTTTCTCCGCCGAGCCGGGGCAGGGCGACTGAGCCCCATTCCCGGCATTCGCGCCCATGGTTAACGAGGCGCCGCCGCGTCCGGGTTCGCGAGCTTATCTTCTTCTTTGATTTTTCGACGGTTTTGTGCTAAACGACCAATTAATCGTCGAGCGGAAGCCGCTGAGCGCCCTAAAGTCAGGGTGTGGGCGACTTCGCTGACAGAAAGTCAGCTTGCCCTCTTGAAGAGCAGTATTCGCGCACGGATCCAAAGCAGTGTTCGTGCACGCAATCAGAGCGTATGCGGTGATGTTCGCGCGTGGAGAGGTTAACAATGGCGGCGCGTAAGAAATCCAAGAAGCCAACGAGCTCAAAAACAAAGAAAACAGGACCGGCATCCCGCGTGAAACCGACTTCAAAGCGCCCCTCCAGGGCCACGGCCTCGTCGAGCGCCCGAAATCGTGTCCGCAAGAGCAAGCCTGCGGCGAGTCCGCGCGTGGCGCGCAAGACCGGCAAGACGCCGCGCGCGAAAATGAAAACCGCCGAAGCCAAAGTCCTGAAACGAAAGCGGAAAAGCTCCGGCGCCGCGGCGACCAGGCATGGATCGGGCGCGGCCAGGCGGCCCGTTAAGGCCGCCCAGCGGAAGGCTGCCGCGCCGAAGAGCCCGAGGAAAACGACAAAAAGCGCCCGCGTCGCCAAGGCGGCGTCAACCATGAGAACGCATTTGAAGGAGCTGGAAGCGAAGGCGCCGCAGGAGAGCCGAGGCGCGCAAGAGCCTCGCGCGGCCGCGGATAAAGGGACGACGCCTGTCGCCGGAGGGAAGCCTGGCGCCGATCACCACGCTCGCGTCGCCAATTCGGCTGAATTGGCGCCGCCGGCAAAATCCGGGGCCGCGGCGTCGCCCGTGAAAACCCAGAAGGCGGGAGGCCCGGAAGAAGCGCCGCCGGCGGTGAAGCCAGTCAAGAGCGCAAGCCAGCGTCAAGGCTTCAAACTCAACGAGTTCGTCGTCTACCCCGCTCATGGCGTGGGCCAGATCGTCGCGATCGAGGAGCAGGAAGTCGCGGGCTTCAAACTCGAGCTGTTTGTGATCAGCTTCTGGAAGGACAAGCTGACGTTGCGCGTCCCTACGTCCAAAGTCACCGGCGTCGGAATGCGCAAGATATCCGACCCCGACACCGCAAGGCGCTCGCTGGAGATTCTGACCGGACGGGCCCGCATCAAGCGAACCATGTGGTCCAGGCGGGCTCAGGAGTACGAGACCAAGATCAACTCCGGCGACATCAACGCGATCGCCGAAGTGGTGCGCGACCTTTACCGCTCGGAGGCGCAACCGGAGCAGTCCTATTCGGAGCGCCAATTGTACGAGGCCGCGCTCGACCGGATGGTTCGGGAGATCGCGGCGGTGCAGAAGTCGAACGAGATCGACGCATTGAAGGCGGTCGAGGCCCAGTTGCAGAAAGGCCAGAGTCGGATTCCGAAGCCCGTCGGCGCGCCAAACCTGGCAAGCGAGATCGAACAGGCGGCTTGAGGGCCCGGCCAGCCGTCGTCGAGGGCTCTTAAAGACGCGCCGAACCGGCGTGCTTGAGCCCGTGACGGCGGCGCCGGTCAGGTCATCCCCAGCGCCGTCAGGTAGAGATCGAGCACCGTCTCCTCCTCGATCCGGCTGTCGCGGTCCTGCTTTCGGATCGACACGATCTTTCGCATGATCTTGACGTCGAAGCCGTTCGCCTTGGCTTCGCCATAGACATCCTTGATGTCGCCGGCGAGCGCCTTCTTCTCTTCCTCGAGGCGCTCGATCCGCTCGATGAAGGCGAGCAGATGGCCGGGGTTGACTTCGCCCGGCGCGGCCGCTTTCGCGTCGTTCGCCTTCGGGTCGTTCGCTTTCGCCATGTTCATTGCCGTGACCTCGCTCGCGTTTCGTCAGGCGCGACGGATCGCGCCGAACGTCTGTTCGCGTCAAGTCGCGGAGGCGGGTTTTCCCCGGCGATGAGCGGCGACCGGCGCGCGCTTCCGCCGGTCGGCGAGGATCGGTCGCACGAGGCGGGCGATGCGCTCGGCCCACTTGAGCGCGCCCTTGCCTTCGGCGATCAGATCCTGCCTGATCTCGATCAGCGCGTTGGCCAGGCCGCGGGACGCAGCGATCGCGTCGATCGTGTCGCCGGGCAGGCCGCCGCGGTAAGGCTCGTTGTCGCCGACGTCGCCAGGGCGAAGATCGGGCTCCGCGAGCAGGGCTTGAATCAGCGGTTTCGCAATCCGCTCATCGCGATCCCACAAGACCCCGATCTTCCACGGCCGGGGGAATCCGCGCCAGACCGGAGTGAACGAATGGATCGAGATCACGGCAGGGGGTTCGCCGGCCGCGATCATCGCATCGATCGCCGCCGCGATCTCCTCTCGGTACGGCGCCCAGAAGAGCGCGCCGCGGCGGGCGATCTCCGCGGCGTCGATATAGGCGTTGCCGGGCACGATCGCGCCGTCGGAGTAGCGCATGACCAGCGTCGGATCGTCGAGGCCGCGGTTCGGGTCGATGACCAGCCGCGACCAGGTCGACAGCACGGCCGGAGCGCCGATGAGCCCCGCGAGCGCGCGCGCTGTTTCGGCCGCGCCGATGTCATAGGCGATGTGACGGTCGAGCGCTTCGCGCGCAAGACCGAGCGTCCCAAGCCCGGGAGGAATGGCGTTCGAGGCGTGATCGCAGATGATGAGCGCCCCGCTGTCGAGCGCGCCCTGGACCTTTTCGAAGGCGGGATAAGCGGGCGCCGCCATTCCGGCCCCGGTCTCGGGCGTGCGCATCATGGCTCGTCTCTTGCGGCGGGGTTCAGCCGGCGATCGTCGCCCCCCCGTCGATCACGATCATCTGTCCGGTCATGAACGATCCGGCCTTCGAAGCGAGATAGACGGCGGCGCCGGCGATCTCGTCGGCTTCGCCTATTCGCCCGAGCGGCGTCCTTGCGGTCGCCGCCTTCAGGGTCTCAGGATTCTCCCACAAGGCGCGCGCGAAGTCGGTTCGGACCAGGCCAGGCGCAATGCAATTGACGCGGACATTGTGCTTTCCCCATTCGA
>DATGHB010000302.1:0-4550 GCA_035308265.1 Roseiarcus sp. | reverse complement strand
GGCCACAGCCGTCGCACAGGCTCTCCCACTCGCCGGCGCTCATTTGATCGAGCGTCTTGACGCGCCAAAATGGCTCGGCCTCATGATCTTTCGCCGTCATTGCCTCGGTTTCAGGCTCCTCGTCCGGTTGCTAGTCAGCGCGCCTTTGGCGGCGCCAGCGTGATCTTGGGCCGCGCCGGCGGGGAACGTTGCGCTCAAAATAATGTTTAGACTCCGCCAATGATAAGCCAACCTGGCGAATCTGGCGAATGGACTTTCCCTGCCTTTGGCGCGACAATGCCGTTGGAGGAGCGGTGGGAGGCGCGTCTCGTCGATCAGGACACAAGCCCGTGACCACGCTCGTCATCAGTCATCCCGCATGTTTGGCGCACGACATGGGCGAGGGCCATCCCGAGCGGCCGGACCGTTTGCGGGCGATCGAACGCGCCCTGGAAGCCGAGGCGTTTCAGATGCTGGCGCGCGACACCGCGCCGCTCGCCGACCGCGCCGCGATCGCCCGGGTTCACCCGCAGGCCTATATCGAGGCGATCCAGGCCGCGGAGCCCGAGCACGGACGCAAGCGGCTCGATGCGGACACCTCGATGTCGCCGGGCAGTGTCGAAGCCGCCCTGCGTGCGGCCGGCGGCGCGGTCTTCGCGGTCGACGAGGTGATGGGCGGCAAGATCAAGAACGCCTTCGTCGCCGCGCGCCCTCCCGGGCATCATGCCGAGATCGCGACCCCGATGGGGTTCTGCTTCTTCAACAACGCGGCCATCGCCGCGCGCCACGCCAAGGCAGCGCATGGCGCCGAGCGGGTCGCGATTGTCGATTTCGACGTCCATCACGGCAATGGCACGCAAGCCATCTTCTGGGACGACCCGACCGTCATGTACGCCTCGACCCACCAGATGCCGCACTACCCCGGCACCGGGGCTGTCGGCGAGCGCGGCGAGCACGAGCAGATCGTCAACGCCCCTTTGCGCGCAGGCGATGGAGGCGAGGCCTTCCGCGAGGCGATGGAGGCGAAAATCCTGCCGCGCGTCGAGGCGTTCTCCCCCGATCTCATCATCGTCTCGGCCGGCTTCGACGCCCACCGCCGCGATCCGCTCGGTGACATCAATCTCGTCGAGGCCGATTTCGCCTGGGCGACGCGGAAGCTGATGGAGATCGCGCGCAGGCAAGCCCATGACCGGGTCGTGTCGCTGCTCGAGGGCGGCTACGATCTCGATGGTCTCGCGCGCTCGGTCGCCGCGCACGTGACGGCGCTGATGGAGGGGTGAGGCTCGCCGGCCGCGCTCCCGGCTTCACGCGCGGCCTGACCCGCGCCCTCGACCCGGACGGGCGCGAGGGCCGCGAACAGCACAAGGGCGAAGTAGATCGGCGCGCCGATCGCGGCCAGGACCAGAAACCAGCTCGATCTGCCAAAGAGCGCGAGCAGGACCACCAGATAGATGAAATCGCGGCGCGAGGCGGCGTCGAGCAGGCGCGCCAGAGGGCGCTCGGGCGAAGCCGTGACCGAGGTGAACAGCGCGCCGCCGTCGTCTTTCACGCGCATGAGCCGCCAATAGACAAAGCCGGCCGACCCAAGGGTCCCGAGGACCGCCGCGAGCCCAAGCGCGAGCGGCCAGGCCGCGCCCACGGACCGGCTCCAGCCGACACTCATGCAAGCGAAGATGACCGAGTGAACGACGTTGTCGCCCCAGAAATCGAGAACGCCGCCCCATCTGGACTGTTGGAATTTGAGCCGCGCCAGTTCGCCGTCGCAGCCGTCGAGGATCGAATGGGCCAGAAACAGAAGCGCCCCAGTGGTCTGCATCAGAGGGCGCGACGACAGGAAAAACGGCCCGCCACAGATCCCGACCAGAATCGAGATGACGCTCATCTGGTTAGGCGTGATCGCGATTCCGGCCAGACGGCGCGAAATTGAGAGCGAGACCGGCCGCTCGACGTGGCGCGCCATGAATCCGTCGGTGTCCTTGGTGAGGGCCCTGAGAAGCCGCCGTTCCGCCGCGCGGACGTCGGCTTGCGTCTCCACCGCCATCGGATTGACCGGAGCGGGAACGGCCGCCGGCGGGCCAAGCGAGCGCGCGAGCCGGTCCTCGACCGCGGCCATATCCCGCGCCCCCTCGCCCTCGCCCAACGCCTGCGCCCCCGCGCCTCGCGCAAACGGGGAAATCATGACGATCCGGTTCGGGATCGCCGCCCAGGCGGCCGGCTCGATCCGCGTCGAGGCCAGTTGTTCGAGCCAATCGGCCTCCGCCAGGATCGCCGCGGGCGCAATGATCAGCGGCGCCGAGCGGGAGGAAAGGGTCGCGACGAGGCTGCGCCAGTCGACGATGGCCGTGATCTCGGGCGCCGCGCGGCCGCTTCCCCCGAGGAGAAAGACCTGCCCATACGCCGCGCGCCGCGCCGCCAGAACCGTTCGCTGGATGAGGCTCAGCCCCAGAATCATGGGCTCGCCATCAGGCGCGCGGGCGATGCTCGACTCGACCCGCGGGGGGCTCGCAGGGGCAAGCAGGATCAAGATCGGGGCTTCGGACATGGGTTCGCTTATAGCGCCATCTGTTGCGCCGGGGTTAGCCCGGCAGGGGACAGCGCGAGCGAGGCGATCGACCGCGAACGACAGGCGAGCCGGCGAAACGGGAATCAGCGCGCGTCCTCCCCCTGGATCAAGATTGCTGATAGAGGATTGGCGCCGCGATCGTAGTCCCGTCTTCGACGCAAGCCGCGCTCCGGCGGGAGACACGTCATATCAACCTCGCTGATCGTCGCTGCGTTTCTCGGCTTCCTGCTCGTCGTCCTTCTCATCATCGGCAGCGGCGCCGCCGAGGTGGCGTCTACCATGCTGGTCCTCGGCTGGTGGCTCGTGCCGATTACCCTGTTTCACCTCGCGCCCCTCACTTTTGACGCGCTCGCGTGGCGGGAGCTGTTTCCGACGGCAGGGCGTCCCGCCGTCCTCACCTTTATCTGGATGCGCTGGATCCGCGAATCGGTGAGCTCGCTGCTGCCGGTCGCGGGCGTCGGCGGCGACGTGGTGGCCGCCCGGCTCGTCCACCAGCGCGGCGTTCCCGGCGCGCAGGCGGCGGCCAGCATGGTTGCCGACATCACGGTCGGCGCGGCTACCCAGGTCATTTTCGTCGTCGCCGGAGTGATCCTGCTCGCCGCCGGAGCGGGCGGGCGCGCCACCGCCGCGACCGCATCGGCGCTGCTGGCCGGCGCGGCCGTGTTCGCGGCGGCGATCGGCGCCTTCGTGCTCATCCAGCACAACAGCATGTTCGGCTTGGTCCTCGGGGCCGCTCGCCGTTTGGCGCCGAACGCTTGGCTGCCCGCCTTCGCCGGCCGGGCTGAGGTGATCGACGAGGCGCTGGTCGCCACCTACCGGCGCCGCCCGGCGCTCGCCCGCTCGAGCCTGCTGCGGCTTGCGGGCATGGCCCTCGGCGCCGGCGAGACCTGGCTGACGACGCGTCTCATCGGCAAGCCGCTCAGCCTGACCGACGCCCTTATCCTGGAAAGCCTGGTCTCCGGGGTCCGGGCGGCCGCGTTCGTGGCGCCGGGGGGATGGGGCGCTCAAGAGGGCGGGCTCGTCCTGTTCGGGGCGCTGTTCGGACTGCCTCCGGACCTGGCGCTGGCGGTCGCCCTGACCAAACGGGTTCGCGAACTGGCGCTGGGGCTTCCGGGTCTCGTCGCCTGGCAATGGGTCGAAGGGCGCGGCTGGCTCAGCCGACGCGCCGGCAAGGCGCGTTCGGCGTCTTAGAGTCTGCTCGAACGCTTCGCGCTCCGAAGGGCTCTTCAAAGCCCGCGCACAAAGTTACGCGCGCCAATGATTTCATGGGGTTATCACCTCCCTTGCGCAACTTTTCCCCGGTCCCTCGAAAATTTCAGCGCCTTCTCTGTCAGGGCAAGGCCGGATCGGAAATGGATCGGCAGCGGCGCGGCCATGCGGAGCCGGGCGACACGTTCTCAGCCTCCGCTTTTTCGCGAGCCGAGCTTTAATGATGGCCGTCGGCCGGGCCGGCGGTGGCCGGCGACTCGACGACCGGCGGCAAGCCCAGCGCCTCGCGCAAATCCGCGCGGCGGGTCTGATAGTAGCTCGAGCGCAGGAAGCTGTAGAAGTCGACCGAGGAGCTCTCGGCCTGCTTCCACTGGCCCAGATGCGCCACGGCGGAGACTCCGCCGGTCCCAACGGACCACGGCCAGCCAATCAGCCAATAGCCAACCACCCAGCCGAGCGGATCCCCCACCGTATCGACGGCGCCGCCGACTGAATCCCGTATTGTCGAGGGACCGTAGTAGGGCCGCTCGACGAAGGGGCCCGCTGGGACGCCCCAGACGAACAGCGTCTGGCCAAAATCGCCGGTCTGCTTCGGCAGCCCCCCATGCGTCGCCACGTCGACCAGGCCGCCAAGACCAAAGATCGAATTGAAAACGAAGCGCTGCAGCGTGATGCCCGCTGCTCCGAATCGACCCTGCAGGAGGTCATTGCCGAAAATGCGTGGTTCGTTCAGGTTGTCGGCCAAATCGCGGATACGGTTGGTCACGGGCGCCGGCGCCGCCTTGACGACATTGGCGAC
>DATGHB010000301.1:0-2275 GCA_035308265.1 Roseiarcus sp. | reverse complement strand
CGACCTTTGCGTCGACGATGAGCCGCTCGGTCGACATGCAGATCTGCCCCGCGTTGGCGAAGGCGCCGAACACCGCGGCGTTGACCGCCTCGTCGATATCGGCGTCGTCGAGCACGATGAGCGGCGCCTTGCCGCCGAGTTCGAGCAGGACCGGCTTCAAATGCTCCGCCGCGAGCTTGGCAATCATCTTTCCGACCTTGGACGAGCCGGTGAAGTTCACCCGCTTGACCGCAGGGTGAGCGATCAGCGCCGCCACCACCTTCGGAGCGTCGGCGGGGGCGTTCGAGATCACATTGACGACCCCTTTGGGAAAGCCGGCGTCGTTCATGATCTGGCCGATCAGACGATGGGTCGCGGGGCAGACTTCCGACGACTTCAGGATCACGGTGTTGCCGCAGGCGAGCGGGGCGGCGATCGCGCGCACGCCGAGGATCACGGGAGCGTTCCACGGGGCCATGCCGAGGACGACGCCGGCCGGCTGCCGGACCGCGAGCGAGATCACGCCCGGCTTGTCGGCGGGAATAATCTCGCCGAGGACTTGCGTCGTGAGCCCCGCGGCTTCGCGCAGCATGCTGGCGGCGAAGTGGACATTGAAACCGGCCCAAGGCGCGGTCGCGCCGATCTCCTCGATCATCGGCTGGGTGAATTCGCCCGCTCGGGCTTCGAGAAGATCGGCGGCCTTGAGCAGAAGCGCCCGACGTTCACCCGGACCGGTCTGCGACCAGGCGGGAAAAGCCCGCGCCGCGGCCTCGACGACCTTGACGGCGTCGGCTTCGCTCGCCGCCGCCGCTTCGCTCGCGACTGCCCCGGTGACCGGATCGAGACGGGAATATGTGGCGCCGGAGGCAGCCGGAGCCGCTGCGCCGTCGATGATGAAATCAACCTTCATTGAGACCTCCCTACCTTTCGATCGCCGGGCGCCATGCCCGGCGATTCGTTAAAATCCAAGAACGGTGGCGTTGATCGAGGCTTCCAGGCCCCCGTCGACCGGCAGGTTGGCGCCGTTGATCCAGCGTGCGCCGTCCGAGCACAGGAACAGGACCGCGGGCGCGATGTCCGGCGCCGAGCCCGCGCGCCCGACGCGCGCGATGTCGTCATCGACGCGGGGATCGCCAAACAGCGCGCGAAACTCCTTGAGGATCGGCGTCGTCACCGGGCCGGGGCTGACCGCGTTCACGCGCACCCCCCGGTCCTTGAACAAGGGCTGATGCGCCGCCCGCATCGTCCAGAGCAGCAGGAGCTCCTTCGACAGCGGATAGGCCTCGGCGTCCGGGACCTTATGCGCGGCAAGGAGCGGAGCGAGATCGAGGAAGCCCGGCGCGCTCACGAACGCTTTCGCGCGCTCGAGATTGGCGCGCCAGCCGTAGCCGGCGATCGAGGCGACATTGACGACGGCGCCCCCCTCGCGCAGCCTCGGCGCGACCGCCTCGCTCAATTCCCGGAGCCCATAAAAGTTGATCATCAGCGTTCTCGCCGCCCCGATGACGCCGGAGACGCCGGCGACGTTGCACAGCGCATCAAACCGCCGCGGCAGCGTCTCCACGATCTCGGCCACGCCCTGGGGCGAGCCGATGTCCGCCTTGATGAAGGCGTCGAGCGGACGCGCGGGCTCCTTGATGTCGACGCCGACGACGTCGGCGCCGAGCGCCTGGGCGAGTTCGCCGACGCGGGCGCCGATGCCGGACGAAATTCCGGTAATGACGATCGTCTTTCCCATCAGCATCGCGGCCTATCCCCTGCGATCGCGCCCGTATTCCGCGCCATCCGCGCCGTGGGCCGCTCCGTTGAGCTTGGCGATGCGGAGGCGGTAGCCGATCGGCAGAAGCCTCAGCGACGTGCGGTCCTCGACCCAGCCCCAGAAGCCGCGCGGGAAGAAAAGGGCGAAAACGAGCGCCGTCGCGCCGAGCCCGACCAGATACCAGACGCCCATCGCGCCGAACCAGGCCTCGATGGCGAAGAAAATAACGGCGCCGAGGATCGCGCCCTCGAAGGTCCCGAGCCCCCCGACCAGCGCCATGAAGATCATGTACGCGGTCCATAGCGGACTGAAATAAGCCTTCGGCTGGAAGGTGAGCGCCGTCGCCACCCACAGCGCCCCCGCGAGCGCCGCGCCGAAAGCCGCGAGGGTGAACACCAGCCGCTTGGCGCCCGCAACCCGCACGCCCACCGATTCCGCCGCCTCCTCGTTGTCGCGAATCGCCCGGATCGCCGCGCCGAGCGGACCGCGCAACAGGCCGAAGACGACCGCCAGCAGGCCGGCCATCGCGGCAAGAGC
>DATGHB010000300.1:0-9953 GCA_035308265.1 Roseiarcus sp. | reverse complement strand
GCGCAAACCCGGATCTTGTCGGGGGCAAGCTCGACCGCCATCGACTTGGTCATCAGATGCACGGCGCCCTTGGAGGCGTTGTAGACGGTGAGCCCGGGCCTTGGGCGCAGAGCCGCGGTCGAGCCGATATTGACGAACACGCCTCCGCCATGAGCCCGCATATGCGGGACGAAGGCCTGGGCGGCCAGCAGGATCGATTTGACGTTGACCGCGAAAATGCGGTCGAACTCCGCCTCCTCGACTTCCATGAGCGGCTTGTTGCGATGGGTGGTGCCGGCGTTGTTGACGACGATGTCGACGCGCCCGAAGGCGTCGATCGCCGCGCGCGCCGCCCGCTCGACGTCGGCGCGCTTTGACACGTCGGCGGTGAGCGCGATCGCGCCCTCGCCCATGCGCTTGGCCGCCGCCTCCGCCACTTCGCTCTTGATGTCCAGGCACGCCACCCGCGCGCCTTCGCGAATGAAGGCCTCGGCGATGCCGAACCCGAACCCCTGCCCCGCGCCGGTCACCAGCGCCGCCTTGCCCTTCAGTCGCATCCCTGAACTCCGATCCGCCCGATGCTGTTTTAGCCCGCCTTTCGCCGCTCGTTCGCGCGCATAGGACCGCGCGTTGAGGTTTGCCGGCGCGATGACTAAATTATGACGGAAATTCCGCCATTTTCGGCATACCCCTGGGATAAGTCATGCGCATCGAAACCGACGTCAAGCTCGATTTCAAGGACGTCCTCATCCGCCCCAAGCGTTCGACGCTCAACACCCGCAGCGCCGTCGACGTCGAACGCGCCTTCCGCTTCCTGCACACCGGCTCGGAATGGAAGGGTTTTCCGCTGGTCGCCGCCAATATGGATGGGACCGGAACCATGGCGATGGCGCGCGCGCTTGGCAAGCACGGGGCGCTGACCGCCCTGCACAAGCACTATCCGGAGCCCAAGCTCACCGAGTTCTTCGCTTCGCCCGACGGCGCGCACGCCTTCTATTCCCTCGGCACGACAGCGGCGGACATCAAGAAGCTCGCCGGGGTCGCGAAGGCTGCGCCGGTCCGGTTCATCTGCCTCGACGTCGCCAACGGCTATGCGGAGAAATTCCTCGAGACGGTGAAGCGCGTGCGCGACGATTATCCGCACGCCGTGATCATGGCCGGCAACGTCGTCACCGGCGACATGACGGAGGCGCTCATTCTCGCCGGCGCCGACATCGTCAAGATCGGCATCGGCCCCGGCTCGGTCTGCACCACCCGGCGGGTGACCGGCGTCGGCTATCCGCAGCTCTCCGCGATCATCGAATGCGCCGACGCCGCGCACGGGCTCAAAGGCCAGGTGTGCGCCGACGGCGGCTGCACCGTCCCGGGCGACGTCGCCAAGGCCTACGGAGCAGGAGCCGATTTCGTGATGCTGGGCGGGATGCTGGCCGGTCACGACGAATCCGACGGCGAAATCCGCTACGAGGAGCGCGGCGGCGAGAAAGTCCCCGTGGGCATGACCTTTTACGGCATGTCGTCGGAGACGGCGATGAAGAAGCATTCGGGCGGAGTGGCTCACTATCGCGCCGCCGAGGGCAAGACGGTCGAGACCCCCTATCGCGGCCCGGTGAACGGCACGATGGCGGAGATTATGGGCGGGGTGCGCTCGATGATGACCTATATCGGCGCAGCGCACCTCAAGGAGGTCCCCAAGCGCACCAGCTTCGTGCGCGTGACCGCGCAAGCGAACGACGTGTTCGGAGGATGAAATTGGTCGGCCCGCGCCCGCGCATGCTAGAACAGAGCCGATGACCGCCGCCGCCTTGAAAGCCGAGGACAGCGCGCCCCTGCGCCTGGCCGGCGCCACGCGCACTCAGATCAAGAGCGCGCTTCATGAAATCGGCGTGCCCGAGCGCGAGCTCAACATGCGCGCCTCCCAGCTCTGGCACTGGATCTATCACCGCGGCGCGCGCGACTTCTCGGCCATGCGCAATATCGCCCGGCCGCTGCTCGAGAGGCTCGCCGGGCGCTGCACGCTGGCGCGGCCCGAGATCGCAGCCGAGCAGCTCTCCGCCGACGGCACCCGCAAGTGGCTGCTGCGCATGGCCCCGGCCCACCGCTTCGACAAGGGCGCGGAGATCGAGTGCGTCTACATCCCGGAATCGGACCGGGGCACGCTCTGCGTCTCGAGTCAGGTCGGCTGCACCCTCAACTGCTCGTTCTGCCACACCGGCACGATGCCGCTGGTGCGCAACCTCACGGCGGCCGAGATCGTCGGCCAGGTCCTCGTCGCCCGCGACCGGCTCGGCGATTTTCCCGGCGGGGTCGCGCCAGCCGACGGGCTCACGCCCAGGGGAGAGGGCGTGCGCGCGGTGTCCAACATCGTCTTCATGGGCATGGGCGAGCCGCTCTACAATTTCGACGCGGTTCGCGACGCGATCGCGATCCTGACCGACGGCGACGGGCTTTCGCTCTCCAAGCGCCGGATCACCGTCTCGACCTCCGGCGTCGTTCCCGAGATGACGCGGCTCGGCCATGAGTGCGGGACCATGCTCGCTGTCTCGCTGCACGCGACCAACAATGCGCTGCGCGACCAGCTCGTGCCCTTGAACCGCAAATATCCGATCGAAGCGCTGATCGAGGCCTGCCGCGGCTACCCCGGCGCCTCCAACGCGCGCCGCATCACCTTCGAATATGTGATGCTGAAGGGCGTCAACGATTCGCTCGCCGAGGCGAGAGCGCTGGTGCGGCTCCTGAAAGGCCTGCCCGCCAAGATCAATCTCATTCCGTTCAACCCATGGCCCGGGAGCGCCTACGAATGCTCGGACTGGGGAAGAATTGAGCGCTTCTCGGAAATCGTCTTCAACGCCGGCTATGCGAGCCCGGTGCGCACGCCGCGGGGCCGCGACATTCTCGCCGCCTGCGGCCAGCTCAAGAGCGAGAGCGAGAAACTCAGGGCGCGCGCGCGCATGATGCTCGAGGAGAGTTTGGCGGTTGGACAGGACTGAGGCCGCGGCGACCGGCCGCCATGCGAACACCGATGGCCCGTGGATTCACGCGGCGAGCGGCGCGCGAGTCCAGACCGCCGACCGAATTCCGAACCCATGACCCGGGATGCCGCCAGCAGGGAGACCCTGCGCGCGCCCAGGCGCAGCGAGCGCCTGAGGCAGCGGGCGGCCTGGATGTATTTCGTCGAGGAAATGACCCAGAGCGCCATCGCCGAGGCGCTCGGCGTCGGCCGGGTGACGGTGGTTCGCATGCTGGCGGAGGCGAAGGCGCTCGGCGAAGTGCGCATTGCGCTTTCCCGCGGCGACGCGGAGCTCGGCGGCCTGGAAGCCGCTCTATGCAAGCTCCATGGATTTTCCGAGGCGATCGTCGCGCCGCTGTCTTCGGACTCCGCGGACCCAACGGCCCCGATCGCCGCGGCGCTCGGCGATCACGTTTCGGCGATGTTGGGCAACGACATGAAGATCGGGCTCGGGTGGGGCCGCACGCTCAACCGGTCGCTGGAATATTTGAGCGAGCGCTCGCTCAAAGGCTTGAGCGTCGTCTCGCTCATCGGCGGCGTCACTCATTTTGTCCACGACAACCCGGCCGAGTTCCCCTCCGCTTTTGCGCGCGCCTTCGCCGCCGATTGCTATCTCATCCCCTCGCCCGCGCTGGTCGACAGCCCGGCGACCAAGGCGGCCCTGATCGAGCGGTGCGGGCTCAAGTCCGTTTACGATTTCGCCGACGGGCTCGACGCTGTGGTGGTCAGCGTCGGCTCGCTTGGGCCGGAAGCGTCGATCGCGCGCTTCGCGCTCATCAGCGACGCCGACAGGAAGGCATTGCGCGAATATGGCGGCGTCGGTGAACTCCTGTGCAACGTTTTCGACGGCGAAGGCCGGATCGTCGATCATCCGCTGAACCAACGCGTGATGTCGGTCCCGCTCGAGGCCGCGCGCGCCGCGCCCATTCGTGTGCTGGCGGCAGGGGGCGCGCAAAAGCTCGCGGCGATCCGCGGCGCCCTCAAGCTGCTCAGGCCGACCACGTTCGTCACCGATGCGGCGACCGCCCGCAGGCTGACCGCCTAGACCGTTTTGCCGATGAGCGGGCCGCGCCCCTTCGGGCGGGCGTCCCCTCACCAGCGGATCAGCGCCGCGCCCCAGGTGAAGCCGCCGCCCATCGCTTCGATCATCACCAGGTCGCCCGGCTTGATCCGGCCATCCCTAACCGCGACGTCGAGGGCCAGCGGGACCGAGGCGGCGGAGGTGTTGCCGTGCTGGTCGACGGTGACGATCACCTTGTCGCGCGCAATGTGGAGCTTGTCGGCGGATGCGTCGATGATCCGGCGATTGGCCTGATGCGGTACGAACCAGTCGATATCCTCCGCCGTCACGGCGGCGTCGGCGAAGCAGCCCTGGATCACGTCAGTCACCATGCCGACCGCGTGGCGGAACACCTCCCTGCCCTGCATCCGCAAATGGCCGACCGTCCCGGTGGAAGACGGCCCGCCGTCGACATAGAGCTTGTCGCGATGCCGGCCGTCCGCGCGCAGGCGCGAGGCGATGACGCCGGGCGAGGCAAGCCGGCCGTCGCTTGCGCGCGCCTCGAGCACGATCGCGCCCGCCCCGTCGCCGAACAGGACGCAGGTCGTGCGATCGCTCCAGTCGAGGATGCGCGAAAAGGTCTCCGCGCCGATCACCAGAGCGCGCTTATGCGAGCCCGAGCGCAGGAATTTCTCCGCCGTCACGACAGCGTAGACGAAGCCGGTGCAGACCGCCTGTAGATCGAAGGCGGCGCCCTCGACGATCCCAAGCTCAGCCTGGACCTGAGTGGCGACCGAGGGAAACGTATAGTCGGGCGTCGATGTGGCGACGATGACGAGATCGATGTCGGCGGCCTTGAGCCCCCCGCTCTTGAGCGCGCTCTCGGCCGCGTGAACCGCCAGCGACGAGGTCGTCTCGCCGGGCCCGGCCACGTAGCGCTGACGGATCCCGGTGCGCTGGACGATCCATTCGTCCGACGTGTCGATCCTCGTCGCCAGTTCCGCGTTCGAGAGGGCGCGCGCGGGCAGCGCGGACCCTATCCCGCGCACACAGGCGCGAATCGAAGCGGGCAAGCCGCCCTGCGACGAGTAGGGTTCCGGGCGGCGCGGGCGTCGGACGCGCGGCGGAGCAGAGGCAAGGCTCATGAGCTTTGGGATTTTCCGTGTTCAGGACTGGGCGGCGCGCGAAGGCGCGGGCGCAGGGCGGAAGCCGTTGGCGTGGGCGATCATTTCGCGAATCTTGTCCAGCAATTCCTGACCCACCATGTCATAGGCCAATTCCACGGCGCCGGCGAAGCTCTCGGCGCTGGCGCCGCCATGAGCCTTGATGACGACGCCGTCAAGCCCCAGGAACACACCGCCGCTGGCGCGCGGGACCATCTTGGCGCGCAGTTCCGCGAGCGACTTCCGCGCCAACAGGAAGCCGATGCGCGCCATGAGGCTCGAGTTCATGGCGTCGCGCAGATAGCGCCCGACCTGGCGCGCGGTGCCTTCGGCGGTTTTCAGCGCGATATTGCCGGTGAATCCTTCGGTGACAAAGACGTCGACGGCGCCCTTGCCCAAATCGTCGCCTTCGACGAAGCCGGAATAGCGCAGGTTGGGCAGCCTCGCTTCGCGCAGGATCCGCCCCGCCGCCCTCACCTCCTCGACGCCCTTGATCTCTTCGGTCCCGACATTGAGGAGGCCCACGGTGGGCGAATCGATGTGGAAAACGATTCGCGCCATCGCCGCGCCCATGACCGCGAGATCGACCAGGTGCTGCGCGTCCGCGCCGATGGTCGCGCCGACGTCGAGCACGATCGATTCGCCGCGCAGCGTCGGCCACATCGCCGCGATCGCCGGCCGCTCAATCGGCGCCATCGTGTGCAGGCAGAATTTCGCCATCGCCATAAGAGCGCCGGTGTTGCCGGCGGAGACCGCGCAGTCCGCCTCGCCCGTCTTCACCGCCTCGATCGCCTGCCACATCGAGGAGACCCGCCGCCCGGCGCGCAAGGCCTGGCTTGGCTTGTCGCTCATCTTGACCGCGACGTCGGTATGAAAAACGCGCGACCTGGCGGCGAGCCTGGGATGGCGCGCAAGCATCGGCCTGATCGCCGCCTGATCGCCATAGAGGAGAAACTCAATGTCGGGGCGCCGCTCGAGCGCGATCGCGGCGGCCGGCGCCACGATCGTGGGCCCGTGATCGCCCCCCATCGCGTCCAGCGCTATGCGAATGTCGCTCGCCATTCCTTGGTCCGACCGCCTGGGGCGCGCGGCGCCCGGGCGGCGCGGCGTCGCGCGACCATAGCGGCTTCGCGCAAGGCAACGCAAGAAACGCGCGCTCATTGCGGCGTGCGGAGCAACGCCCCACGGGCGCGGCGCCGAGCTATTCGATGCAGCCATAAAAAGGCAGCCACGCGCTCGCCTGTCCGAAGATTCCTTCGGCGATCCGATCGAATCGCCGAAGGATTCAACGTTCCTTGGCGCCGCGCGCTTTTCGCGAAACCACCTTTCGCCGCGCTCCCGCGACTCCGCTTCGCCCTCAGCTGGCGGTGCTTCGGACCTGCGCCGCTTGCGGCTCTTCCTTGACCAGCGCGACCGCGATCTTTTGGGAGATGTAGCCGAGAATCGCGCCGATGATGAGCGAGATCACACCGACAATGAACGGGTTCTCAAGCGAGGCCGAGGTCACCGCGCCGAGCTTGTTGCCCGTCAAGGCGAGACCGGCGACAGCCGCGTACCCGTAAACATTCGCCGGAATGTCGCTGAGCGCCGGCGCCTTGGCGGCGTACACGATGATGAAAACCGTGACGAGGACGCAGATGCCAGCCCATAACGGGACGCCGAGGACGCCGCCGAGCGGGACCTGGGTGACCAGGAGCAGCGCGATCCAGGCCAGGATGGCGCCAAAGATGAGGCCGGTGAGGGCCTTGGTGAGTCCCGCCTCCTTGCCGCCGCAATGGTAAAACGTCGCCCAGGCGATGAACGCAACCCAGATTTGCATGCCCATCCCGATCGGCGACAACAGGACCAATGTCGCAATGCCGCCGAGCACGCCGATACTGACCGCCAATGCTGTAATGAGATCCATAGCTTGTCTCCCTCGTCGCGATGCGGCTCATCCCGATTTTCACGTTGCGCAAGCTTGACACGGAGCTGGCGCCTTGCGCCGCAGGAGCTACTATAGCTTGTGCCCAAATTCCGGGCAATGCCGCGAGACTGCCATCAGCTAACAATATTTTCGCCCTAATCGAATCCCGGTTTCTCCCGCTGGGCCAGCGCAGCAAATGGCGAATCGGTCGGCTCGGATTTCACGCCCTGCTCGAAGACCGCACCGGGCTTGCGCGGATAGGGATCGAGGCCGAGAGCGAAGAACTCCGCCGCAAGCGCGCCGAGGTCGATTTGCCCGTCGATCACGGGATCGGGCTCGTCCTCATCCTCAAGCGACGCCGTCCGCGATTCCCCTGGCTGTGGCAACCTGGGATCCGCCGGCGTCCGCGGCGCGAAGCGCACGTCGACTGCCTCATCCACCGTCGCCTGAAACGGCTCGAGCGAAACGACGCAGGTCTGCGTGCACTCGCCGTGGATGGAGCCGGTGACGCGAGCCCCGCCGCGGCCTTGAGGCTCGAGCCTGAGCGTCGCCGTCAGGACGGCGATGGCCGGAAGCCCAAGGAACGACGCGAGCGCCTCCCTCTCGGCGGGGGCGGCTTCGATGGACACGCTTTGGCCCTCCCGCGGAAGGGCGTCGACCCGCGCCACGCGGGAGAACGACCCGGCTTCGGTCATGACGGGTCTCCAGCGGCGATCGAGCCCGGCGGGAAACGAAAGCGGCCGCTCGCGAAGGCCTCAATCGGGATCTGGCGCAGGGCGGCGTCAAGCAAGGCGACATGCGAGGCCAGCGCCTCCGCTTGTCGCCCGGCCTCCTGGCCCGCGGCGCCGTAAACGTTGCGCCTGAGCGCCCCGGCGAGGCGGTCGACGGCGCCTTCGTCGAGCGCGGCGCCATAAGCTGTGTTGCGGCCGTAGAAGGCGCGGCCCATGGCTTTCAGCCGCTTCGCGACGGCGATGTCCGAATGGCCCATCTCGCGCAGCGTGTCGTCGAAATGGGCGAAGACGCTGTTGACCAGATCTTGGGCTATCGCGTCCGCCAGTCCGCCCAGCGCGGCGAGCCTGCGCAGGACGAGGCCCGCGTGCAGCGTGAGCAGTTCGAACCGGCCGTCGATCCGGTCAGGCGCGCCCATGGCTTCGTAGAGCGCCGGACGGCGCGAGGCGGTCACGATCTCGCCCAGAATCTGCTCAATGACTGCTTTGCTGGCGCGTCGCGCGCGCCACTGGGCGAAAATCATAACCGCGCCTTGCTCTCATCAGGCGCAATGAGTTAGGCAACCGCGCCCGGTCTGGCAAGGCGAAACGGCCAGTCGAGAGAGGGACGGAATTCAAGATGGCGCGGAAAGTTCATCGTCGGGCGGCGCTGGCGCTGGCGCTCTCAAGCCCGCTCGCGCTTGGCGGCTGCCTTGGCTACGACGGCGACTTCGCTCGCGGCTACCAGGTCGATCCGGACGCGGTGTCGCAGGTCAAGATCGGAACCACCACCAAGCCCGAGGCGCTCTCGGCGCTCGGCACCCCCTCCACCACCTCGACCGTGGGCGGCGACGCCTGGTACTACATCGGCCAGAAGATGCAGCACACGCTCTCGTTCATGCCGGTCAAGATGACCGACCAGCATGTGCTCGCGGTCTATTTCGACAAGAACGGCAAAGTCACCCGCATCGCCAATTACGGGATCAAGGACGGCAAGGTGTTCGACTTCGTGAGCCGCACCACGCCGACCGGCGGCTCGGAGCCCGACTTCCTCAAGAACATCATGGGCGGGCTGTTCAGGTTCAGCTGACGACGCGGCGATCAGCGCCGCGCGACAGCATGACGCCAAGCGCACTCGCCCGATTGTATGAGACAATTGCTTGCAGAAAATCGGAAGGAGAGTTAAGCTCACCTTATGAAAAATCCTACCTTTCCACAACCGTCCGACCGAGGCCTCCGTCCCCGGCGCTTCTCATGCGGAGAACGGGCGCGAAAAATTTTTGGTCGCGGAAAGGTCCTCGCAAACCATTGAAAAGTCTCGATTCGGACGAGAGAATCCAAGCAAATCCAAGGGAATCCAATAGCCAAAATCTTGAGTCTTGGCGACGAAACCGCCACGCGCCAAGAAAACCCAAACGGGGCAGCTCGCGAGCGGCCGGCGCGAACCCGCAGGGCCTGCTCGCGATCAAGATAGGCTAATCGGGGCGCCTTACCGCGCCAAAATCGCCAGCAGAAGCAAAGCCACGATGTTGGTGATCTTGATCGCCGGATTGACCGCAGGCCCTGCGGTGTCCTTGTAGGGGTCGCCGACGGTGTCGCCGGTGACGGCAGCCTTGTGCGCTTCCGACCCCTTGAGCCACGTTTTTCCGTCCTTGTCGATGAAGCCGTCCTCGAACATTTTCTTGGCGTTGTCCCAGGCGCCCCCGCCTGAGGTCATCGAGATGGCGACGAAAAGGCCGTTGACGATCACGCCAAGCAGCGAGGCGCCAAGCGCCGCGAAGGCGTTGGCCTTCGAGCCTGAGATCCACAGCGCGCCGAAATAGACGACGAACGGCGCCAGCACCGGCAAGAGCGAGGGGACGATCATCTCGCGAATCGCGGCCTTCGTCAGCATGTCGACGGCCCGCCCATAGTCCGGGCGCTGCGTGCCCTGCATGATGCCCGGCATTTCCTTGAACTGGCGGCGCACTTCAAGCACCACCGAGCCGGCCGCGCGGCCGACCGCGGTCATCGCGATGCCGCCGAAGAGGTAGGGGATGAGTCCGCCGAAGATCAGCCCCGCCACCACGTAAGGGTTGGAAAGCTCGAAGGACACCGCGCCGAGACCCTTGAAATAGGGCGCGCCGGTCTCGGTGAAGTGCCGGATGTCGTTGGTGTAGGCGGCGAAGAGGACAATCGCGCCCAGGCCCGC